>CAPNAQ010000163.1 GCA_948663505.1 uncultured Clostridia bacterium
TATAATCCACAATATTATTAGTAAAGCATATAAAAAAATTAAACAAGAAGAATAATTATCTTTTATATAGAATATCTATTTATGAATTTAAAGAGAGTATTAGGCTCTCTTATTTTTATATAATAGGAAAGTTATGCTGACTTTCTATTATATAAAACATAATGTACACAAATTTTCTAGCTTTCCGATTTGTTCTAATTGTAATGATAATATTTATATCGATTTTTAAATGTAATGTGAATAACAATGATATTTACTAATATTTAACAGTCTAAATACTCGTATAGAAAAGAAGATCAAAATTTATTCTTTTTCCTAACTTAAATCATGCTAGCTTTACAAAATTATAAATTTTAAGTACAATAGTATAAATAGAAAATATGAGAGGGAATGTGATTAAAAATGGAAAATATCAATATATTAATAAATAAATCAAGAATAGAAAAAAGATTAGATGAAATGGCAAAAGAGATAGAAAAAGACTATGAGGGGAAAGATATAGTATTTTTAGGGATTTTAAAAGGTTCAATGCCATTTATGTGGGAACTAGCAAAAAGAATAAAAAATAATGTAATATTTGAATTTATAGAAGTATCAAGTTATGAAGGTACAGAAAGTACTAAAAAAATAACAATGCATAAAGACATAAAAAATAGTATACAAGGGAAAGATGTTATAATAATAGAAGATATTGTTGATACTGGAAGGACATTAAGTTTTCTATCAGAACATTTAAAAGAAAAAAAGCCAAATAGTTTAAAAATAGCAACATTATTAAGTAAACCATCAAGAAGGATTATAGAACTTAATGTTGATTATATAGGGTTTAAAATAGAAGATAAATTTGTTGTAGGATATGGATTAGATTATAATCAAGATTTTAGAAATTTACCATATATAGGATATATAGAATAATTTTTGGAAGATAATGAGGATAATATTTTAATTTCAGTTTTTTTTAACTATAATTAATTAGTAGCTATAAAAAAGAAACTTAAAGCATAATAAAGCGAAGGAAAAGAAAAATGTTTAATATTGAAGAAGAATTAAAAAAATTACCAGGGAAACCTGGGGTATATGTAATGAGAGACAAAGAAGACAATATCATATATGTAGGAAAAGCAGTGTCATTAAAAAATAGAGTAAGATCATATTTTAGAAAAACAAATAAAACAGAAAGAATAAAAAAAATGGTTAGTCTAATAGACCATTTTGAATATATTGTTGTTGATAATGAAGCAGAAGCATTAATATTGGAATGTAATTTGATAAAGAAAAATAGACCCAAATTTAATGTGTTATTAAAAGATGATAAAACATATCCATATATAAAAATAGACATAAAATCAGAATATCCAAATGTAATAATAACTAGAAGAGTATTAAATGATGGAGCAAAATATTTTGGACCATATGCAAATCCAGGTGCAGCAAAAGAAATGGTAGACTTTATAAAACAGAAATATAAAATACGTCAATGTAGAAATTTTAAATCAACAGTTAGAGCATGTTTAAATTATCATATAAAAAGATGTTTAGCTCCTTGTGTAGGATATGTTACACAAGAAGAATATAGAAAACAAATAGATGAAATAATAGATTTATTGGATGGAAAAACAGAAAAAATAATAAAAGAAATTGATAAACAAATGCAAGAAGCATCAGAAAAATTAGACTTTGAGCAAGCAGCATATTTAAGAGACAGGAAAATTGCAATAGAAAGAGTATCTGAAAAACAAAAAGTATCAAATATATCAGAAAATAATATAGATGTAATAGGATTATATAAATCAGAATTAGGTGTATGTATAGAAATATTTTTTGTACGTGGAAGCAAGATGATAGGAAGAGAACACTACTTTTTTAATGAGCTAAAAGACATGGAGGATGGAGAAATTTTATCAGGATTCATAAAACAATATTATTTGGACAATCCAAATGTACCAGGTAAAATAATGTTAAGAGAAGAATTATCAGAAAAAGAAATATTAGAAGAATGGTTATCCACAATATTAGGAAAAAAAGTGGAATTAAAGAGTCCAAAAAAGGGTGAAAAGTTAAGATTTGTAGAAATGGCTGAAAATAATGCTAAAGTTACATTAGAGAATAAAGAAAAAGATAAATCTGAAATTTTACTAGAATTAAAAGATGTTTTAAAAATGGACAAATTACCAAGAAAAATTGAAACATATGATATTTCTAATATATCAGGTGAATTTATGGTTGCAGGAATGTGCGTAATGCAAGATGGAATAATAAAAAAGAATTTATCAAGAAGATTTAAAATAAAAACAGTACTTACACAAGATGATCCAAAATGTATGGAAGAAGTTGTTACAAGAAGGCTTGCACATTCAATACAAAAAGAAGATACAGGATTTGGAAAATTACCAGATGTAATATTTGCAGATGGCGGAATAACACAAATTAGAGCAATAAAAACAGCAATAAATAAATATGAAAAATTGGATATAAAAGTTTTTGGTATGGTAAAAAATGATAAGCATCAAACAAGAGCATTAATAGATGAAAATAGAAATGAAATAGAAATTTCGGAAAATCTTATGAATCTAATTACAAAATTTCAAGATACTGTCCACGATACAGCTATTAGTTATCATAGAAAGTTAAGGGAGCAATCAGTAACAAAATCAGAATTAGATGATATTAAGGGAATAGGAGAAGCTAAGAAAAAGGCTTTATTAAAACATTTTGGAAGTGTAGAGAAAATTAAACAAGCATCTAAGCAAGAATTAATACAAGTTAAAGGAATTACAGAAAAAAATGTAGAAGAAATACAACAGTGGAAACAGAGTTAATGTCCAATGGGGACAGTCCCCATTGGACATTGGTAAAAATGGACAAAATGTCCAAAGAGAAACGTCCCCAATGGACATTATTTCGAAACTAAATAGTAATTGTTATTTACAACATCAGATGTATTACCAAATTCATAAAGTGTTGTTATATTTTTGAAATCAGAATTGTTTTTTAGTTCATCTAAGATTTTTATATTATCCATATATGCTTTTATAGATAATATAAAACAATCTTCATTTTTTAAATATTCATCATTTGCAATTAGATTTAATTCGCCTTTATTATAATTTATAAT
>CAPNAQ010000164.1:0-271 GCA_948663505.1 uncultured Clostridia bacterium
TTTTCAAATTTATATATTAAACTATATTTAAATAAATAAATATAATGTTAAATACTTATTTAGTGCCCTTATCTGGGACATATACTGTAGAATTATTTTTTTCATTATTTTCTGAGTTACTAGGTGTTTCAGGATTTTGAATTGAATTTGTATCTTCATTTACTTCATTATTTCCTTCTGCAACTACATCTTTCTTTATTGGAGCAAATGGATTACTTTTTCCTGGTACATATTCATTTACTCTTTTATAATTTTGTAAGTCTGTTGAATC
>CAPNAQ010000164.1:281-3068 GCA_948663505.1 uncultured Clostridia bacterium
ATATTTTAATACTACCTCATCATTTTCTAAATCATCTTTTGCTTCAAGTTCACTTTTAACACTTTCAGATGTTGTATATGTTATTTGTTCAGGTATGATTTTATTTGATGGTATATATTCATATAATAAAACACCCAATATTAATATTATTGCTAATATTAATAATAAAATTATAATAATTTCTTTAAAAATACTCTTTGTCATAATTCTCCCCCTATCTTGTAGCATTATCTATTGTATTTCCATCTATTATGTTCCCATTTGTATTATTGTCATTTGTATTATCTCCTGAATCATTATCTACTAAAGTATTATCAACTGTACTTGATGATATTCCACTAATTTTTATATCTTTACATATAAATGTTGCTTGTAATATATTATTTTTCTCACTAGATGATATCATTCTAAAATTTTCTATTCTAAAACCTAAATCAGAGTCTTCTTCAATATGAGTAATAAAATCTGCTATTCCTATATATGCCCCTTTTGCCGTAAAACTTAAATCATATAAATTTTCAGTACCTGATGAACTTTTTACAACTTCCATTGTCATTTCTACACCCTCGACTTTAGCATAATTTCCTATTTGAATCCATAAATACTCTATTTTATAATCTTGAGATTGACTAGCCATATTAACTTGTCCTTCTGTACTAATATTTACCATATCTTCATAATTTTCTTTTTTACTTTGTAGCTCTTTTATTGCATTATTTAGACTTCTTATTTTTGATTGATAATCTGTACTGGCTAATTTAGTTGCTGTTTGTATTTGTTCATCTAATTGATTATTTTTTTCTTGTATTTGTTTTACTCCTAGTACTGTCCATTTTCCTATAGTTACTCCCTTTATAATTGTTATTCCTGTCAATATTATAAGAAGTACTATTACCAAAGTTATTAATGATTTTTTCATGGTAAATCACCTTCTATCTTTATTGTTATTAAATTGTTTAATTTTTGCCCTGCTGTAGAAATAACATTTATTAGCATTCCTTCATTTTGAATATTAGCATTTAAATATCCTAATTGTTCATATTTTTCTGCTTGTGCTTGTATTTCTATATGTGTTTCTGTAGTATTCTTTATTGATGTAATTTGTACACCTTCTGGCATTATATACATTAATTTATTTAACATATTAGGTACAGCTTTTTTTATTCTATTATTTTCAGCTAATTTATCATTTAATTCTTGTAATTTTTTTATTCTATTAGAATAATCATTTGCTAATGTTTGTATTTTTTGTTGATCTGAATCTGCTAATCGTATTTGATTATTTGTATTTTCTATAGATTTTTTTGCTTCTTGTATTTTTTCATTTATTTGATTTTTTAATAATGTTGAGAATCCTGTATAAACACTATATAATATTATAACTCCTATTGCTGTTCTTATTAAATTTTTTTCTATCTTGTCTAAAGGTTCATTAAAATTCATTCTAAATAAACTACTATTTGAAAATCTTTTTCCATCTTTTTCTCTTTTTGCTTTTTTCTGTGAAGAACCTCCTATTTCTATTTTTAAAATGTCTGAAATTTTATCATTTATACTATCTTTTTTAAAGTTAATTCCTTTTATTCCTTCACCTAATCCAGATAATGCTAATGATATTGCTGAATTTACTTCAACATAATCTTTTATATTAATTTCTGGTGATATTCTTAAAAAGCTTGGTTTTAGAACTTCACATTTTACGCCTTCTAGATATTCTTCAAAGTATAAATCTATATTGTTAATTAGAGCACCTGTTCCTGTTATATATACTTTTTCTATTTTGTCTATACTTTCATTTATTGTCTTTCTTATTTTTCCTAAAATTTCATATAATGCAGGCATTATATCTTCTAAATAACCTGCTTCAGTTTCTGTCAATTCTTTTCCTTCAGATGTGTATATAGTTGTATTTTTGCAGATTTCATACGCCTTTGAATAAGAGTTTTCTTTTATATTAATTTTATCTAATATCTCTTGACTTCCTATTTCTAACTTCTTTACATCATATACTTTTTGATCTAATATAGTTGTTAATGTTGTATCTCCTTCAATGTTTACTATTAAAATATTTTCTCTAGGTTCTGGTTTTGTTAAATTTGCTATTGTCATTGATACTGGTAGTATATTTTGTAATCTATATGAACTAAATCTTTGTATTTTTTTATTTAATTCCACTTTATTTTCACTTATGTGTATTACTCTTAATCTTTCTCTTAGTTCTATATTTGGAGTTATGGCATATCTTGTTTCAAATACATTTGGATTATAATTTTTATCTGAACAATATGAATCAAATTCTGTATTTATCGCTCTTGGCAAATCTTTTTTACTTAATAAAGAAAATATATTAAAATAGTTATATAGCTCTTCAGACAAGTTTATACTTATTGGCGTTTTATAACTAAATGTTTCTTCAACTATTTGTTTTATTGTTTGATCTAAATTATCATAAACTTTTGTTCCAAAAGATTCTACTTTTATTTCTTCATGTTCTTTTGAAATCTTTGCATATTTAATTATATTGTTATCTATATACAATCCCAAGCAATTAGCCATTTTTTCTCCTTTCTACATTTTTTATTTTTTAAAATAACAATTTAAATCATTAAAATGGTATTTTTAAAAATTAACAATAATTTGTTATATATTAGCCTTAATTACATAAAATTTATTATTATTATTTGCAAATTTTCTAACAAAATACTATTATAATTTACATTTTTTGATAATAAATTTATTTTTCACCTATCATCATAAAAAATAATAGGTGTTTTTGTTAATGTTATT
>CAPNAQ010000165.1 GCA_948663505.1 uncultured Clostridia bacterium
TAGGCTCGTCGGAACGTTCATACCGGTCATATCCCAGATGGCCGTCCATTTCCACCTCCAGCATCTCTTTGAGCGTGCCGGACAGCAGGTCTTTCAGGGCGTCTTGGATGTCCTCCGCCGTTTGAATGTCATACTCCCGGAGCAGACCTTGGATGACGTTCCTTTTTCCCTCTGTCATTGGTTTTGGTTTGTAAACTTCTTTTTTTCTGTTTGCCATAATTTTAGGCCTCCTATGATTTTTTATTTTATCATAGAAGACCTTTTCAGAATACTTTCGATTCAGTTTTTACAGAATTTTTTTCATACTCTCATTAGCTTTTTAAAGTGGCAACCCCTTGTATTTAATTTTAATCATGTTTGTTTTAGCTTCATATAAATATTGGTTTTAATAATTCAAGACTTTGTACTAATCATAAAGAATATACTTAAAAGTCGAAAGAGCAATAGATAGAAAAAGTTTGCTTCTTTATGTGCAAATTAAGGTTTTCGGATATAGTAGATGCACACTTTTGAGGGTGGGACAATGATAAATAAAATAATTAAAAATGAACAGATATTATTTTTTACAAGATATATTGCACCATACAAATATAAGTTAATGGAATTATATTGTATAACTGTGATAATAAATGTTTTAGGGTTATTACCTATATATTTTATGGGAAAAATAATTAACTATGTCACAAATAAGGAATTTAATAATATATTACATACAATTATGATATTATTTGTTGTCTTTCTAGTAAGTTCTGTTTTCAATGTCAGGCAGACGTATTTGCATAATTTCCTTAATAATAAGATATCTAAAATGATAAAAATAGATATATTCAATAAAGCATTGTATATTCCTATAAATAGATTAAATGATACTACATCTGGTCATATAATTTCACTAATTGAAGGAGATGCAGAGAAAGTTGTAAATTTTTATGTTTTAAATATTGTAGAAATAGTTGTTACTATTGTAACGTTAATAGTGTCGTTGTTCTTTCTCATTAAATCATCCTTTTCTTTGACAATGATAGCAATAACTGCTTTTATGCTGGGGATTCTCATAAATTTTTTTAGTAATAAAAAAATTGGTACTGTATCTGAAAATTTAAGAAAAGTAAGTGATATGAATTTTAACTTTTTAAATGAATCCTTAAATGGAATAAAAGAAGTAAAATCATACGTAATGGAAAGCAAATTGGCAAATAAGTTTCATTATTTTGCTGAACAAGTTTATCAAAATAATATGAAGTTATCTTCATATTTAATGTTGTCTAACATGATTAATGCCTGTTCATCTTCAATGGCTGATTGGATAATAATTGGCTATGGTACATGGAAAATAATAAATGAAAAACTATTAATTGGAACATATGTAGCATTTAATGGTTTTCTGGGAACATTTTTCAATGCAGTTAAAGAGTTAATGAATATAAATGTTATGTTTAGAACAATTTTTTCTTCTTTTAATCGCATTTATACATTTTTAAGTATAAGTGAAGAAAAGAGTTATAGAAAAAAGGAAATAACTTATAAGAATTTTGCAAATGCAGATATATTTTTTGATAATGTATGTTTTTCATATAAGGAAGGAACAAAATATGTGCTTAATAAACTCAAGGTTAAGTTTAAAAAACAAAATATTTCAGTTATTATTGGGAAGAATGGAGTGGGTAAAAGTACAATTTTCTCATTAATTGAGCAATTTTATGTACACTATTCTGGTAATATTTATATTGGTGATACTAACATTAAGGACATAAATTTAGAATGCATAAGGCGGAATATTGGTTTGGTTCAACAACATCCTGTAATTATTTCTGGTTCTGTTAGAGATAATCTTTTGTTTGGCAATGGCGTTGTTAATGATAGCATATTAGATAAAGTTTGTGCTGACGTTGGATTGACTGAATATATTAATGGTTTAGAGAAGGGCTATGACACATATTTAAATGGATTATCTGGAGGTCAGATGCAAAGACTGGCAATAGCAAGGGCATTAATTAAGAATCCTTCAATACTGTTATTGGATGAAATAACATCTGATTTAGATGGGAAAACTGAAAAAGAAATTATAAATCTACTCATAAAACTATCAAAAACGAAAACAATTATCTTAATATCTCATAGGATAAATGCTATTATAAGCATTCCAAATATATATGTAATGGATTATGGGAAGATAGTTGATTATGGTGATAATGCAAAACTATCAAAAGGATGCGTACTATATTCACTGTTAACAAATTGTAAGGAGTAAAAAATGCCTATAATAATAGAAGCCAAAGATATAAGTAAATCAATAGACAATGCATACCATAAAGTCTCAATTTTGAATTCCATATCAATAAACATCAATAAAAGGGAATTTATTTCAATTATGGGGCCAAGTGGCAGCGGAAAGAGTACGCTGCTAAATATTCTGGGCGGATTGGATTCTCAATATGAAGGCGGGTTAACAATTTTAGGACAGTCTATGCAGAACCTGAATGGAAAAGAGATGGTAACGTTTCGCAGACAGCATATAGGAATGATTTTTCAGGATTTTAATTTGATTGAATCAATGACTGTGGAAGAAAATTTGAAATTACCACTACTGTTTTCAAGAATAAAGAATTATGGAGATGAAAAAATAGGTTGTTTTTTAAACAAGGTTGGCATGTATGAAAAAAGGAGAGAGAAATGTTCTTTATTATCAGGGGGTGAAAAGCAAAGAACAGCAATTGCAAGAGCACTTATACTCGAACCCGAATTAATCCTGGCAGATGAGCCGACGGGGTCATTGGATAGTAAGAATGGTCATAAAGTGATGGATTTGTTAAGGCGTATTAATGAGGATTCCGGAACAACTATTGTTGTTGTAACGCATGATCAAAATATGGCGGAATATGGAGAAAAAATATTGTTATTAAAAGATGGAACATTCATATAAATAATATTCACAGAGGTTGAAATGATTATTGAATTATTTAAGTTATATAACAAAAACAGCAGTTTACAGTTTTTGGACCTTTCTAATCCAAGACTGAATATGGTGTTCTAATAACTTTACCA
>CAPNAQ010000166.1 GCA_948663505.1 uncultured Clostridia bacterium
TTGTCCTATAAATTCATATATTTATATTATTTTTTATTTATGAACTAGATTTCTTCTTTACTGAAAGTCTAGTTCGTTTATTTTATAATCTTTCTTTTTTGTACCATATATGTAATTTTAGCCACCAAGCTACTAGGAATAAAATGACTAAAAAATATAGCAAATTTTACATCAAGTCCAGGTATAATATAAAACTTTCTTTTTAAAAACTTATTTATTGCATATTTTGCAACATGAAAACTATTTGCTTCTCTCATATGAAAATTAACATTAGCAACATTATTAAAATTAGTTTTTACTGGTCCAGGGCATAAAATACTAATTTGAACATTAGACTTTTCTTTTTTTAATTCTTCCCTAATAGATTGAGATAATCTAACGACATAAGACTTTGTAGAATAATATGTTGCCATTAATGGACCTGGCATAAATCCTGCAATAGACGCTACATTTAATATTTTTCCACTATTTTTAGCTTTCATATCTACTAAATACAATTTAGTTAAAATATGATATGCTATAATATTTGTTCTTATCATACTCAATTCTTTATTTAAATCAGTTTTTGTAAAATTTCCACAATCTCCAAATCCAGCATTATTTATTAAAATATCCACATCTGTTACACATTTGTGTAATTCTTTACAATTTTCCTCTATTGATAAATCCATAGATATAATTTCAACTCTTGCATTATTTAAATTTTCTAATTCTTTCTGAAACTCTCTTAATTTTTTTTCGTCTCTTGCTACTAAAACTAAATCGTAACCATTTTTATTTAAAATTCTAGCCATATCTTTACCAATTCCTGAAGATGCACCTGTAATTAATGCTTTCATATAGTTGATCTCCTTTATTTATTTTATTGTAGACTTTATTTTTTACTAAATTTATTTAATATTACTCCTACTTTATGTACAATTTCTGTTGATTTATTATTAGCAATTTCTTTTCCAAAAGCTTTACCGCTAACTGTTAATGCAGATACTAAAGCACTTAAAACAAATTGTATATCAAATGGCATTTTCAATTCTGTAGAAATTTTTATAGCAATTAACGCACTTATAGCTCCACTTAATACACCACAAATATCTCCTATAACATCAGCACATATATTTGCAACTTTTGGTGCATTTTTTATTAATTTTATTGAGTTTCTCGAACCTTGAACTTTTTTAGTTGCTTTTGCATGAAATTCTTCTTCATTTGCAACTGTAACAGCAACACCAATTATATCAAAAAATATTCCTATTAATATTACTAATACCAATATTAATATTGCTAACACTAAATTTAAATTAGATACTCCATTTGTTGATACATATGAAAAAATTATAGATAATATAAATGTGATTATAAACGATTGTATTACCCATTTCATATTCGAGTGTTCTTTTTTGTTTTTCTTTTTCATAATTTATTCTCCTTGATTTTTTCTAATTTATTTCTCTTCAAAAATTAAGGTAAGCTTGTCGCTCACCTGTTAATTAATCATTTTCAATTATATTATAATAATTTAGATGGTAAAAATCTAAGTAAATTTTACGGTTTAGGTCTAGTTGAATTTCTCTATTTCCCACTTAGTATTACTACTATAGCCGTTTCCGTTTAAGGGAAATAACTAAATGTTAAATTTAGCCACCAGATCGCCACTTAAATCCGTACCTTAATCCCTAGATTTTCAAGCTTCTTGACAAAGCAAACATTCTAGAAGTTTTCCTTAACATACTTTTATAAGTTTACTAGTCTTTTTTGCAAATGAAATTTCATAATTTAAGCAAAATATATTTGGCCAAAATATTTTTTGCTGTAGAACAAATCAGAACATAATTTATATCAACCTAATTTTTAATATTATTATGTATTCTGTTAATTAATCCCAATGCATTCACTCAAGACAGGCTACTCTATGTATTTTGTGTCTTGGCACTCAACATAGGTTTAACTTAAATTTCTATTTAAGCCTCCGCGAAACTAGGGAATCGCATATATGCCATTATATACTACCCTAATCTCTTTACTCCCTGAATACACACAAAACTGGCATTTCGCGCACAAACAAGAAACTTCAACGATGTGCCCTTTAGTGGATTTTTAGCCCCACCCTCATAAACTTAAGCACGACTAGAATAATGCACCATCAATATATATTATACCAGTTTTGAGAAAATATTCCAGTCTGATATTCCATTATAAAAAATGCTGTTTGTTAAATTGATTTCAAATATATTTGTTTTTATGCAATTTTCTCTTTAATTAAAACTTTTTTAACCTTTTATATTACTTTTAAAAGTTTATTATCTTCCTTAATTCTTTTTTAACTTCATCTAAATCTCTATCATTATTAATATTAATAACATTAATATTTGGGTATTTCTCTTTTATTTCTTCTGCCATTTGTAAATACATTTTTTGCTGATCTATACTATTTTTTGCCTCATATTTTGACTCTTTGTATATAGCTTTGCCCTCTCTATTTAATCTCTCATGATAAAGATTTTCATCTTCTAAATATAATGTTATATAATATATTTCAAAATCTAAATTGCTAAAATCTTCTAGCAATTTATTATAAACATCTGTAAATGTATATTGTTTTTTACCCAATCTGCAATAATTTTCTTCTGTAAAAAAGGTTCTATCAAAGACCATATTAATGCTTTTATTTTCCATCTTTTTCATATATTCTAATAAATCAATATACATTTCTTCTGCCTTTTTCTTGCCTGTTGGTGTACTATCAGATGTCCCACTTAATCTATATAAATTTGTATAACTTAATGAGTATCTTAAAAAATCTGTTATTGTTGTCTTTCCTGCCCCTTGTGGTCCTTCAATTACTATTAATTTTGAATTTGCCATTTTATTCACCTATTTATCTTCTTTCTTTTCTTCATTTTCTTTATTTTTTTCAATTTCTTTATTTAAAATATTATTAATAGAATTCATTATGTCTTCCATACTTTCATCAAAATCATCTTTTTTTACTGTAAACATATGTATACTTCCTTTATTTTTATTATTTATCTATTATAGAAAAAA
>CAPNAQ010000167.1 GCA_948663505.1 uncultured Clostridia bacterium
AGAAGAAGAAGTTAAGAAATTATTAGAAAATTATAATCAAAATCATATTATAAATTTAATGGAAAAAATAGATAAAAATAAAAAAGAAGAATTAATAAATCAAATTTATAAAATAGATTTTCATCAAATAATGGAATTATATCAAAATACAAAGAAAAAAATAGAGATTAAGAAAAATAAAATTGAAGATGTACCATATTTAGATAAGGAAAAGTTAAGTATAAGTGAGAAAGACTTGTTTAATCAACTAGGAGAAAAAATAATAGTTAATGGACAATATGCAGTTGTAACAATGGCAGGAGGGCAAGGAACAAGACTAGGTCATACAGGTCCAAAAGGTACTTTTAAATTAGATGTTTATGGAAAAGGAAAATATTTATTTGAAATTTTATCAGAAGATTTAAAAACTGCTAACAAAAAATATAATACAATAATACCTTGGTACATAATGACAAGTAAAGAAAATAATAAAGAAACTGTAGAGTTTTTAGAAAAACATAATTATTTTGAATATGATAAAAATAATGTAATGATATTTGAACAAGGAGAATTACCTTTAGTTGATATAGAAGGAAAATTGCTTGTTGATAAAAACTTCAAAATTAAAGAAGCTTCTAATGGAAATGGTGGAGTTTTTTCATCATTAAGGACAACAGGAATGATTGCAGATATGAAAGAAAGAGGCATTAAATGGGTATTTATAGGTGGAGTTGATAATGTCATTTTAAAAATGGCAGATACAATTTTACTTGGAATGGCAATAGATAAGAATGTCGAAATTGCTTCTAAGTCAGTTGTAAAAGCTAATGCACATGAAAAAGTAGGAGCATTTTGCAAGATGAATGGACATCCAAAAGTTATAGAGTATTCTGAACTACCAGAAAAAATGGCTGAAGAGATAAATTCAAATGGTGAATTAAAATATAGTGAATCTCATATTATGTGTAATTTATTTACAATTGAAGCTATTGAAAAAATAAGTAAAGAACCTTTAATTTATCATAGTGCTTTTAAGAAAAATTCTTTTATAAATGAAGAAGCACAAGAAGTTATACCAACTGAACCAAATTCATATAAGTTTGAATCTTTTATTTTTGATGGTTTTGAATTGTTTGATGATATTGCCATACTTAGAGGTAAAAGGGAAGATGATTTTGCACCAGTAAAAAATAAAGATGGTGTAGATAGTCCAAAGACAGCAAAAGAACTATATGAAAAATTTTGGCGAAAACAAAATTTTTCAAAATAATATAATTAATAATCTATGTATAATAATAATCTAAAATTGTAAATGAACCTAATATAAATATATTTTTGAGTATATTTATATTAGGTTCATTTCTTTTATATTAAGGAAACTTTTCCAAACTTCCTACAATATAAAAAATAATTACATTTGTTGATTTCCAGGTATAAAATAATCAACAACACCATAGACTAAAGCACCAATTATAGCAGCAATCCAAGAAATAGAATATCCAGCTACAAAGAATTGAGTAACATAAAGAATAATTGCGGCTAATGCAAAACCGATAAAGCCTTTACCAAAAGGGCTTGCATGTAAGCCAGTAAACTTAGTAACTAAATAATCTATTACAGTTAAAACAACTGCAGCCATAGCTAATGTCCATATATTATTTATAGAAAATCCAGGTGTAAAAAAAGCAGTTATTGCTAAAACAACAGCAGCAGCAACAAATCTACCAATAACTTGCCACACTGTAGAAGTTCCATTTTCACTTCTAGTTTGAGAATTTGACATATCCAAAACCTCCTTAAATCTAGTATTAAAAATTCATAAATAATAAATTTTTAAAAATTCAATAAAGTTAAATTCAATTTCAAGGCTTTAAAATTATTATTCACTATTAGAAAAAATTTATTCAAAAAAATAAGTATAGAAAAGTTAATTTTTGTTAAAAATAAAAAAAATGAAAAATTAGAGGTGAAAAATGTTAATAAATTTTCTTAGATCAATAATATTATACATAATAGTATTAATAGTAATGCGATTAATGGGAAAAAGAGAAATAGGACAATTGCAACCATTTGAATTAGCAATATCAATAATGATTGCAGACTTGGCATCTATACCAATGACAGATCCAGGAATACCAATATCAAATGGAATTATTCCCATATTAGGATTATTAGTTATGCACTTATTAATTTCAATGATAAATATAAAAAGTGTAAAAGCAAGAGGAATTATATGTGGAAAACCATCTTTATTAATATATAGAGGAAAAATAGATGAAAAAGTGCTAAAAAAGGAAAGGTTCACAATTAATGAGTTACAAGAAAGATTAAGAGGAAACAATATTGTAAATTTAGGTGATGTTGAATATGCAATATTAGAAACAAATGGACAAGTTACTGTAATACAAAAACCAGAAAAAAGAAATACAATACCTGAAGATTTTAATATAACTCCTGAATATGAAGGAATTCCATATGATTTAGTAGTTGATGGAAAAATTATGGATAAAAATCTTAAAGCAATTGGAAAGGATAGAGAATGGCTTAGAAAGCAAGTTGAAAAGTTTAAAATGAGTCCAGAAGAGGCGTTAGTAGTTACATTTGATGGAAAAGGACAAATTTTTTGTCAAAAAAAGGAAGCATAATAAGGAGGCAATATGTTAAAAGAATCAATAATTTCTATTATTATAGTTATTTTAATCATTTTTGGAGATATAAAAACACAAAATTATACTGTTGGAGCTGTAGAGGAAACAACGAATTATCTATTAGAATTAAGAGATATTATTATAAAAGAAGATGATTTAGTTGACATTGATATTGCAAAACAGAAAATTGATGAAATACATGAAAAGTGGGATAAAAGATATGAATTATTAACTTATTATATTGAACATGATGAGTTAGAAAAAGTAGAAACAGAAATTACAGGATTAAAATCTTATATTGATAAAGAAGAATTTTCAGAAGCACTTGCTGAAGTCGATAAAAGTATTTATATTTTAGAACATATTAAAGAAAAAAATGCTTTTAAACTAAAAAATATTTTTT
>CAPNAQ010000168.1 GCA_948663505.1 uncultured Clostridia bacterium
AAAGACGAAAATTTATTAGAAATTTGGGATGAAAAATTAGCAGAACATGCTATAAAAATTTGTAAATATAGAACAGAATTTATAGATAAAATTATAAAAAAAATAGAAGAAATTCATAAAAATATAACAGGAGAGAAAGAAAATATTAAATTAGAATATATTACAGAATGTAAAAATAAAAAGGAATTTTTGTCATTATTAAAACAAAGAAGAAAATTAGATATTATAAAAGGTTTTACAACAAAAGGTATACATCGAGATGATTTTATGATATATATAAATAATAAAGAAATTAGTATATATGGATCACAAGGACAAAACAGGACAGCAATGCTTTCTTTAAAATTATCAGAATTACAAGTAATCTATGATGAAATAGGAGAATATCCAATTTTGCTATTAGATGATTTTATGTCTGAATTGGATAAAGTAAGAAGAAAAAATTTTTTAGAGAATATAAAAGATACACAAGTAATTATTACAGGAACTGAAAAATTAGATATTGAAAAATTAAAATATTTAGAATATAATGTTTCTAATGGAAAAATATTAAATAATTAAATTAAATATATTGATTTATAAATAGGAGGAATACTAATGGAAAAATTTAATCATGAATATGGAGCAGATCAAATTCAGGTATTAGAAGGATTAGATGCAGTTAGAAAAAGACCAGGAATGTATATAGGTAGTACATCTGTAAGAGGTTTACATCATTTAGTATATGAAATAGTTGACAATGGAGTTGATGAAGCACTAGCTGGATATTGTACAGAAATAAATGTTGTTATAGAACCAGGAAATATAATTTCAGTAAAAGATAATGGTAGAGGAATTCCAGTAGAGGTACATCCTAAAACAAAAATATCTACAGCTGAAACAGTATATACTGTTTTACATGCAGGTGGAAAGTTTGGAGGAGATAGCGGATATAAGGTTTCTGGAGGATTACATGGAGTAGGAGCTTCTGTTGTAAATGCATTATCTAATTGGACTGAAGTTATAATTGAAAGAGATGGTGGCATTTATGAAATGAGTTTTGAAAAAGGAAAGACAGTAAAGAAATTAGAAAAAGTAGGAGAATCTAAAAATACAGGAACTATAGTTAGGTTTTTAGCAGATGATACAATATTTGAAAGTACAAATTATGAATATGAAGTATTAGAAAAAAGACTTAGGGAAATAGCATTTCTAACAAAGGGTCTTAAAATAACAATTGAAGATAAAAGAGATGAAGAGAATATAAAAAAAGCAGAATTTTGTTATGAAGGAGGCCTAAATTCCTTTGTTGAATTTTTAAATAAAAATAAAGAAAAGATTCATCAATCTCCAATATATATTGATAAAGAAGGAGAAATACCTGTAGAGATAGCAATTCAATATACAACAAGTTATACAGAAAATATATATACATTTGTAAATAATATAAATACTGTAGAAGGTGGAACTCATTTAGAAGGATTTAAAAGAGCATTAACGAAAGTTTTTAATGATTATGCTAGAAGTCATAATATTTTAAAAGAAAAAGATGGTAATTTACAAGGTGAAGATATTAGAGAAGGAATTACAGCAGTTGTTTCAGTAAAAGTAAAAGAACCACAATTTGAAGGACAAACTAAAACAAAGTTAGGAAATAGTGAGGTAACTGGAGTTGTGCAAAGTATGGTTAATGAAGCATTAGCAACATTTTTAGAAGAAAATCCAAATATAGCAAAATCAATATTAGAAAAATGTGTTAGTGCATCAAGAGCTAGGGAAGCAGCAAGAAAGGCAAGAGAACTTGTAAGAAAGAAAAATTCTTTAGAAACATCTACTTTACCAGGAAAATTAGCAGATTGTAGTAGTAAAAATCCTGAAGAATGTGAAGTATATATAGTAGAGGGAGATTCTGCAGGAGGAAGTGCAAAACAAGGAAGGGATAGAAAATTCCAAGCAATTTTGCCATTATGGGGAAAAATGTTAAATGTAGAAAAATCAAGAGCAGATAAAATTTATGGAAATGATAAATTAAATCCTGTAATTTTGGCAGTCGGTGCTGGAATAGGACCTGATTTTGATATTACTAAAATTAGATATGGTAAAGTAATAATAATGGCAGATGCTGATGTAGATGGTGCACATATTAGAACATTATTATTAACATTTTTCTTTAGATATATGAGACCATTAATAGAAAATGGAAATGTTTTCTTAGCACAACCACCATTATATAAACTATCTAAAAAAGGAATGGAAGATATTTATTGTTATACAGATGAAGATTTATTAAATGCGTATAGTGAGTTAGAGGAAAAAGGAATTACAAGAGATCAATTGGGATTACAAAGATACAAAGGTCTAGGAGAAATGAATCCTGAACAATTATGGGATACAACTATGAATCCAGATACAAGAATATTAGTAAAAGTTACAATGGATGATGCTATACAGGCAGATGAAACATTCACCTTATTAATGGGAGATGAAGTTGAACCAAGAAGAGAATTTATCCAACAAAATGCAAAATATGTAAATAATTTGGATATATAGAATAATATAAAAAAAATAATTTAATGGCAGGTTATTAAAAACAACCTGCCACTAATCGATAAAGCCGATAATAATCTTTGCTAAAACTAATATATCTAATATTAAAACCTAATATATATTGCTACATAAATAAGCTCGATACCACATATATTAATCAGTCGCTCGACTATTAATCCACCATAAGTAACTATATTCATCCAAACAAGGGACTAATAATAACCACTTTATAATTTTAGATAAAAGAATAATCTTAGCTCGAATGAATTACATATAATTTGACCATATACAGAAAGAATTAAATTATAAAATATAGCCTACTTACACATAATACACTCTTATCGCCGACATATAATAATATATATACATATATACACTATTATATATCTTTGCTCGAATAATAATAAACTTAACTAAAATCTATTATTACTCTTTGCTCAACTATTATCAACCTTATAATAGTATTATGTTCAAAAATATAAATAATATTCAAAAAATTA
>CAPNAQ010000169.1 GCA_948663505.1 uncultured Clostridia bacterium
ATTTATGTTTTTTTAATATTATATTATTTAGAAAAAAGATATATATTTCACAGTTCCGTTCTCCAAGGCGTTTAAGATACTGAATATTCGAATTTCAGATACACACTATAACAGTTTAAAGTGAATGACGAATTACTGTCAAACTCACTTTGAAATATATATCTTTTTTCTATAATTAGATTTATAATAGAAAACTGAAACTAAAATTAATTAAACTAATGTCATAGTTTGAGTATTAAAAATCATGTAAATGATACCAACAATTATTGAAGCTGAAATACCAAATACAAGAACAGGGCCAGCAACAGTAAACATTTTTCCACCAACACCCATAACATATCCTTCTGATTTGTATTCCATTGCAGGTGAGACAATAGAGTTTGCAAATCCTGTTATAGGAATTAATGAACCTGCACCAGCAAATTTACCAATTTTATTAAATAAATTGAGACCAGTTAGAAATGCTGCAATTCCAATTAATATAATAGATACTATTGTGCCTGACATGTTTTGATCAAATCCTCGCTCTTTACAAATGTTCATAATAATTTGTCCTATTGAGCAGATTAATCCTCCTACCCAAAAGGCATTAAAACAATTTTTTAATATTGGTGAGTTTGGTGACTTTTTTTCAACATAATCTTGATATGTTTGTTTTGTTTCAATAGGATTCATTATTTCGCATCCTTTCTATTTATATCTATTAGGAAAGTTAAGTCTAAATCAACAAAGTATTCAGATATCTTATTTCCATCAATTTTGGCTCTTTGATCCAAAACTTTTACACTTGACAAATAGTCAATACTTTTTGATGCTTCTTCTATTGTTTTAACAATTGCATCTTTCCATGATGTCTCTGAACTACCAGTAATTTTTAAATGTTTTTCTATATCCATATAGTACCTCCGTAAATTTTATATTATAGAAGAGCTCTTTGAACTTTCTATAATAATCTAAAAGGTCATGAAATTTTAATCATGCTCCTTTTGTTCTTTATATATCATTTTTTCCAATTTTGAAAATAATATACAAATTAAGAAAGATTATTTAGAAAAATTTGATTTTCGTTTTTTTTTGAAAAAATATATTATTTAGAAAAAAATATTTTTTTTTAAACAATTTTATGATAATATAACATCATAATTAAAAAAAGGAGAGTAAAGATGAAAGATAAAGAATTATATGATGATTTAATGAAAGTAGTAGTAAAAGAAGTTACTACACAAGAAGAATTAGAGTTATGTAAAGAAATAAGGAAAAGTGTTTTTACAGAAGAACAAGGAATTCCAGTCAAAATAGATATAGATAAATATGATGATTTTAATAAAGATACTATGCACTTCTTAGTATATTTAAATAATGAAGCAGTAGGAACAGGTAGATATATAAAGTTATCTAATGAGAGAATTCAATTACAGAGATTAGCAATAAAAAAAGAGTTTAGAGGTAAGGGATACGCAAGAAAATTAATAATATTTATAGAAGAATATGCAAAGAAAAATAATATTAATTGTATAGAATTACATGCTCAATACCATGCTAGAGATTTTTATTCTAAATTAGGATATTCTTGCGTTTCGGAAAAGTATATTGAAAAAGAAACAGGAATTGAACATATAAATATGGAAAAAATCATTATATAATATAAATACTGAAATATAAATAAAAAATGGAGGTAGTATGGTTGATAAAACAAGAGAATTAGCATTAAAAACACTATATAAAATAGATAAAGAACAAGCATATACAAATATAGAATTAAATGAAACAATAAAACAAAACAGAAAAAACATAAATGAAAAAGATATTGGACTAATATCTGAAATTGTATATGGTGTAACAACATGGAAACTAACAATAGATGAAATTATAAAAAAACATTCAAAAATAAGATTAAAAAAAATATCACCATGGATATTAAATATTTTAAGAATGGGGATATATCAAATAATATTTTTAGATAAAATACCAAAATCAGCAGCTGTAAATGAAAGTGTAAATTTATCAAAAAAATATGGACATACAAGTAGTTCCAATTTTGTAAATGCAATTTTAAGAAAAGTTGAAAAGAAAGACTATGAAGAACTATTTCAAATAGAGGATGATATAGAAAGAATTGCAAAAACAACATCAATGCCAAATTGGATAGTGGAAGAATTATTAAAACATAATGAAGTTGAACAAGTTGAAGAGATTTGTAAAAATTCAAATTTAAGACCACAGTTAAGTATTAGAATTAACAGATTAAAAACAAATAAAGAAAATTTTTGTGAAAAGTTAAAAGAAAATAAAATAAATTATAGTGAAACAGAACAAGAAGATTTTTTAACTTTAGAGAACATAAAAAATATAGAAAATTTAGAGCTATTTAGATTAGGATTATTTACAGTACAGGACATATCAGCGGGATTAGCAGCAAAGATTGTGTTACCAAATTCAAATGAACATATTTTAGATGCATGTTCTGCTCCAGGTGGAAAAACAACTTATATAGCTGAATTAATGAGTAATAAAGGAAATATAGAAGCTTGGGATATACATGAACATAGAACGAAATTAGTTGAAGAAAATGCTAAAAGATTAGGAATAGATATCATCCAAACAAAGGTAAAAGATGCGACTATTTTTGATAAAGGATGTGAAAATAAATTTGATAAAATACTGCTTGATGTGCCATGTTTAGGTTTAGGGGTTATAAAGAGAAAACCTGATATTAAGTGGCAAAGACGATATGAAGATATAGAAGAAATTACTAAAATTCAAAAATTAATTTTAAATAATTGTTCAAAATATTTAAAAGTTGGGGGAATTTTAGTTTATTCAACATGTAGTATATTAAAAAATGAGAATGAAGATGTAATTAATAATTTTTTAGAAGAAAACAAAAATTTTGAAATTTTAAAAATAGAAGAAAATACATTTATTAATATATTACCAAGTAAAGAAAAAGATGGATTTTTTATATGTAAATTAGTAAAAAAATAAAACAGAAAATTA
>CAPNAQ010000170.1:0-1266 GCA_948663505.1 uncultured Clostridia bacterium
TTATTTATTCATAAATTTAAAACGACCTTTGGCTTTATTAAAAAGCATTATGAAATGATTAATAAAATATGTGGAATAATCTTGATAGTAATTGGAATATTAATGATAACAGGATATATGAGATATTTTTTATCTTTACTAAGTATATAGGAGAATTAAAATGGATAAGAAGTTAAAATATATAATAGTTTTTATAATTTTTATTTTAGAAATTTTGTAAAGTTATTAACATTTTGTGAAATAGTTGTGGAAACTCCACCAATGAATTCTCTAACAAATGAATTTGCTTTTATTAAAGCATAGATTCCTCCAATATATGTAAATTTATAAAATAAATTAGAATCAGAATAATCAAAAGAAAATAAAATTAATAAAACAATAGATACAATAATCTGTATAAAAAGTAAAGAAAACAAATTTCTTATCCAAGATTTAAAAAACCAAGATGTAGAATTCATGCTATTTGATAAAATTGAAAAAGGTGTTATTAAAATCAAAACTTTTATTAAAATATATCTAAATGAATATGTAAAAACTAAGTTTAATAATGAAAAAGATAAAATGCTTTTAATAAGACCATCTATAGAAAAAATATCAATAGAGGAGTTATTTATAGACATATGTGAATTAATTGTTGTTATTAATTCTGAAAAACAGATACTTTTATTAAATAAATTTTCACCAAGATTTCTAATTGCTAAAGTAATATAAGAAAAAATATCTAAAAATTGTGAAATAATAAAATAAGAACAATTCATAAACAAGCCACATAGAATTAATTTTAGTAAAAATGAATGAGGATTTTCCACTTGTGAATATGTAAAATGAGATAAAAGATATTTTATAGAAAAATATAAAATAATTCCTAATAATAAAGAGTTTGCAATTAGTAAAATTCCATTTGATGTTGAAGTTCCAAAAATATTTTCAAAGTTCTTATCATTTAATATATCAGAATTTATAAAAGTAATATCATCTAATAAAGAATATAAATTATTGTCAATTGAACTTAGTAAATTTCCTAAAACAGTATTTATTGTATTTATAATTATTTCCGTAAGGTTTGATTGATTTGTTTGTTCCAAAATTTCCTCCTAATTTTTTAAATGTGAATTTATTTACTATTAGATTAATTAATTAAAGATTTTATTGCTGATAATATTAAATCAATAGCTAGAATAAATGCATATGAAAATAAAGAACCATTAATAATTTTTTTACCCATCCTAATTCGTTCTTCATCTCCAAAGCTAAATTTCTTCATAA
>CAPNAQ010000170.1:1291-2959 GCA_948663505.1 uncultured Clostridia bacterium
CGACAGCTGCCGCAGGAGTTGCAATTTTTAATAACCATCCTTCTATTGATTCAAATGCAGAATTAATTTTAGAAATTAATTTTGGATCTCCTAAGGCATAGCAAGATTTATTAAAAAATGATATAAATATAATTGATAAAATTATAATAAATAAAATAAAAAATATTCTTTTTTTTGTTTTTGGCATAAAATCATCCTTTCCATGTTATTTAATTATAGAAAATTGTATAATTATAGTAAGAATTTATAATTAGTTTTTAAAATATGGCAACATTTGAGCTTTTTTTGGTTCAAATATTTTTTTACCATCGGATAAAAAGGTAAGGGCAGTAAATGTTTCTAGATTTCTAGTAAAAAAATTTGTATCATAAATATAATCATTTTGAAAAGAAGTATTATAAGATTCAGAAATGTTTGAATCAAATGAGTTTAAACTGTTTGTAATATAACTAAATTTTGTTTGTTTTGCATTTTCAGAAATTGTTTTTGATATTTTTTCCTTTTCTTCTTTCCCTAATTGTTTTTGAGCTTCCTCTATTGTAAAAATATCATCTGTTCTAAACCAGATTTTATTTATTAAATTTTGAATAATTACTTTTACAGAACTTTCATCTTTTAGGGTATTTTTTATGGAAGAATAACTTTGAGTACTAATTATATTAATACATTTTGCTTCTCTGCTTAAAGAAAAAAAGTCACTGTCAGTTTTTGTACAATATTTATCATATTCATCACATATAAAAGCTGTTTTTCTTTGATTTCCTTTTGATAATGCTGATAAAATTTCCGTTTGAAAGTCTAATTTTAAATATGTAGCTATTATTTTGGAAAGAAGAGAATATTCTGAAATATTCATATCGAGAATAACTATTTTTCCTTTTTTTATAACATCATCAAATCCTAAAAAGTTTAATTTTTCTAAGGGGGGAGAAAATGTTGTAGATATATCATAATCAGAAATAAAAGTATTAGTGATTCGTGTAATTTCAGATATCAAAATTCCTTTTGTTCTAGAATCTAAATTTTCAAATTCTTTTTGAAAAAAATTAAGACATTCATGCAATTCATAAATTTGTTTATTATTTAATTTTGAGGAAATGAATAAATCTTTTAATATTGTTATTTTTTCTTTATAATAATTTGGAATGGTGATTAATTTATGTAATTCAGAAAATGTAACATAATTGTTATTATATAATCTACACAATTTAATACCTTCAGCTAAAATTTGTTCAGCTTTATCTAACCAATATGATTCTGAATTATTTTCTGAAAATAATGTTAAAATTGTTTTTAGCCTATTTGCTAAAACTATAGGTTTTAGATTAGGTTTATGAAGAGGATTAAAATAGATATTTGAATTTAAACTTATTATAATTAAATCCTTTTTAAGGTTATATAAATTTGCATATTTTATTACTTGTTCACAATAATTTCCTTTTACATCTAAAATTAACATTCCAATTTTATCATCTGGATTGTTACTATTATATTTCATTAATTGATTTGTAAAAGGGTACATTGCAGAAGATGTTTTTCCAGAACCAATTGTTCCAGTTATTAAAAAATTTTGATATAAACCTGATTCTGGAATATAAATATTTTCATTATTTTTTAAATCTTTTCCAATTAATAATTTTAAGTTTTTTTCAGAATTTACATTATTAT
>CAPNAQ010000171.1 GCA_948663505.1 uncultured Clostridia bacterium
TTTTTCCAAATTTTCTTGGTCTTAAAAACATTATATTGGGTTCTGCTAAATTCTCTAGCTTTTCTATATATTCTGTTTTATCTACATAATAATAGTTATTTTCTACTATTTTTTCATAATTACTTATTCCATATGGTAGTTTTTTCATCTATATTTTTCCCCCCCATTTGTATTTATACTTATGCTTACATTCTGTGTTTATATTTTACAACATCTAATAGGAAAAAGCAATAATGTAAATGTTTTAAGATTTGATTTTTTTACTATAAATTTAATTATTATCCATAATAATACTAAAAAATCCAACCTGATTAAAGTTGGATTTTTAGTCTTTATTTAAAAACTTACAAGTTATAACACTCATATCATCTTTAGCAACACCAAAATTATTATCAACAGCCTCATTCAAGATCAAATCAGCAATCTTTTTAGTATTGTTGGTCTCAATATCCTCTAACAAATATTTAACCCATAATTCTTTATTTTTATATTCAACATTAGAATCTAATATTCCATCTGAACACATAACCATTATATCCCCTGCTTCAATATCTCTATCAATTAGCTGTAAGCTAGCATTATTTATAATGCCTGCTGGAAGAGAATTAGCTTTAATAATTTGAACTTTTTTATCATTCTTTACATAAGTTGGACAAGCACCACTTTTTATAAACTCTATATTGCCATCATATAAATCTATAATTGCAATATCCAAAGTAGCAAAAATTTCATCATTTTGATTAATCAAGCTAGAATTAATCAATTCAAGTGAAGTTTTCTTATCAAATCCTGATATTAATAAATTTTCAAGCATTTTTAAAGCCTTTGAACTACTTTGTTTAGCCTCTTTGCCAGAACCCATTCCATCACTTAACGCAACTAAGTATTTTCCATCTTTTAATCTAATATTTAAAATACTATCACCTGAAACATCACTTCTATTTTTAGTAATTTCACTATTTCCTAATGCCATAACAAATTTATCATCTGATAAAAAGTTTAGTCTAGTTCCTATGCTAGCATCCTCATTGAATACTATTTTTTCATTTAAAATCTCTGTTAATATATCTTCTATACATTGTATATCAGTATTATTAGACTTTTTCATATAAATTTCAATTAAAAATCTTCCTTCTTTTTGTATAGAAACTTCTTGTATTTCAATTTCTTTTTGTTTTAGCAAGTCTGATATCTGTCTCTTTTCATTAGTATATTGTTCTTCATTTCTTATATTCTTCTCTATATTTTCTGCCATACTTGAAATTGCTTTAGAAACTCCTTGCAATTGAGTTTCCATATTTTTTTTATTTTCTTCAAATTTCTTTTGCCATACAAAATTTGATTTACTTATTTTATATGACATATTTAAAACTCTAACCATTTGTAATATATTATCTTCTAAATATCTACTAATTTGTTTATCTTCTAATCCAACTATATAACTATTACAATCTGCAAATATTTTAAGTAATTCCTCTCTAGTTATTTGTTGCTTGTCCAACAATAAATTAAAAATTTGATCTATAATATTTCCTTCTGTATTTGAAATATCTTCATATAACATATTATTTTCATAACCACTTAAATTGTCTAATAATTCATTTATAAATATGTCTTTATTATTTACATTAGTTATACTCTCTTCTTCTTTTACATTTTCGGTTTTATATGTATTTGCCATTTCTTTTATTGTTTCTGAAACATTATTTAGTCTTTCTGCTGTCTCTTTGCTTTTATTTAAAGCCCTATCATTTGATATTGGTAATAGTTTTGAATTTCCTATAAATTCTTCAATATTTAACTGAATTGATTTAGGAACTGCTAATAGTCCTAATGATGCAATTAAAATTTCTTTAAAATGTATTAGTTCTATTGTATATCCATTAGAGACATAAGCTAACACTATATTCCCTAAGCAAAATCCAATTATTACACCTATCTTTCCAAATTTATTTAATATTCCTGCAATCATTCCTGATATTGCATAAGCAGCCACCATTGTTGGTTCTGCTGATGTTATTACACCAATTGTTACTCCAATAGTTACACCTGCTGATGTTCCAACTAAAACTCCATTTTTCCATCCTAATATTAATACTATCAAAATACATAATATATTTCTTATAGAAAAACCTAAAACATTTAAATCACTAAAAGCACTAACTGCTATAGCAAGCATTAAACTTGCCCCTAATACTTCTTCTATAGAAAAAGCTTTATGTTCTCTAAAATCTCTTATAACTATTATAGAGTTTACAAAAATTTTATAAAAAACTACAGTAATTATAGCAAATGAAATAATTGATAAAACATCATAAATTGTAAATCCTGACATACCAATTTTTGCTAATTGTATTATAGCTGTTGCTATAAATATATTTTTTGACAATTTTATTTGTTCATTTTTTTGTTCACTATTTACCCTTGTTCTAAATAGAAATACTGTTGCTATTATTATTAGAGTTGTTAATATATATGAAACTGCTCCTGTAACTCCAAATTTTATAATGTTACCTATTATTCCTGTTAAAACTATTCCTAATAGTGGTATTGAATTTGATAAACATGCTCCTAACATACTTATACTAAAAGCCGACATGTTTTCACTTATTTGTACCATTGATAACATTAATGTTATTATATATATTGGTATATTTTTTATTGCAAATACATTTGTTAATATATTTTCTTTTGTTTTTTCTTTGCTTTCTTCTTTTTCTTTATATGATTCTGTATTTATTTTTGTATTAATTGTATTTCCTTCTATATTTTGAAACATCCTTACCACCTCTTAAACTTTTTTATAGCATTTATTTTACTACTTGTCCTTTGTATTTTTTGTCTTTTTTGGCAAGCTATTAAAAAAAGTTTTCTACATTTTGTGATATATAATTTTTATTTTTTCTATTATTTATCAATTTATGTTTTTTATTTTAT
>CAPNAQ010000172.1 GCA_948663505.1 uncultured Clostridia bacterium
ATGCAAGAGGAAAAATATTTATTGAATATGAGCCAATAGAAACAGCTTGGATTCCCATTAGTGGTAAAAATTATAAATATATCTATTGCTTATGGGTAACAGGAAGTTTTAAAGGAAAAGGGATTGGAAGAGAATTATTAGAATATGCAATAAGCGATTCAAAAGAAAAAGGAAAAAAGTGGTATATGTACTTTAGTTTCTAAAAAGAAGAAACAATTTTTAGGTGAAAAGAAATTTTTTGAACATTATGTTTTTAAAGTAGTAGATGTTATTTCCGACTATGAATTATTAGTATTACAATTTGAAGATGGAGAAACACCTAAATTCAATAAAATAGCAAGAACTATGAAAATAGATAATCAAGATTTCACTATTTATTATAGTAATGGATGTCCTTATGTAGAATACGAAGTGAAAGAACTGACAAAACATGCAAAAGAGAATAACATTAAAATTAATTTTATAAAAATAGATTCATTAGAGAAAGCAAAAAATGTACCTTGCATATTTAATAATTGGGCTAACTTTTACAAAGGTGAATTTGTATCAAATACTATATTAAATGCTAATTCATTTAAAAAGTTAATAGAATAAGTTAGCGAGAAGGTACAAGTTAAAAGTGAGATGAAATAATGAGTAAATATGATCCATTATCGAATCATTTAAAAAAGAATAGTAAAGCTAACTATAAATTATCTTATAAGGAAAAGACTATAATTTTCAATAGGATATAATTATAATTTTATAGAGGCACGAAAGGCAGAGAATATCTGCTCTTTTTTGTACCCATAAATAAAAATTTTAATAAAAATATTGACAAGTGTTATATACTGTTATATACTGTATAATGAGGAGGCGATAATATGAAGATGATTATTAGTAATAGCAGTTCTATTCCAATATATGAGCAAATAAAAAAATCTATTATAAATCAAATATTAGAGGGAGAACTGAATGAAGATGAGCTATTACCATCAATCAGAGTATTAGCACAAGATATAAAAATAAGTGCTATGACTATAAAAAAAGCCTATGATGAATTAGAAAAAGAAGGATATTTAAAATCTATACAAGGAAAAGGAACTTTTGTAGCTCCTAAAAATACTGAACTTGCAAAAGAACAAGCTCAAAAAGATATAGAAATGTATATGGAAAAAATTGTTGATATTTCTAATAGATTTGATATAGATGAGAATGATGTGATTGAAATGTTTAAAATGTTTTATAGGGAGGGAATGTAATGGAAAATATTATAGAAATTAAAAATTTGAAGAAGAAATATGATGACAAATTTGAATTAGGCGAAATTGATATAAAAATACCAAAAGGAGTTATTGTAGGTCTTATTGGAGAAAATGGAGCAGGGAAAACAACATTAATAAAATCAATGCTAAATATTATAAAAATTGATAGTGGAGAAATAAAAATATTTGGAAAGGACCATAAAAAAGAAGAAAAAATTATAAAAGAAGATATAGGGGGAGTTTTAGATAATATGTTTTTTCCAGAATTACTAAATGCAAAAGATATAAATAACTCTATGAAAGATGTATATAAAAATTGGGATAGCGAATTATATTTTTCTTATTTAAAGGAATTTGATTTAGCTGATAACAAGCCTTTAAAATCAATGTCAAAAGGAATGAGAAAAAAATTAGAAATTGCCACAACTTTAGCTCATAAACCAAAACTACTAATATTAGATGAGCCAACAAGTGGACTAGATCCAGTTGTTCGATCTGAAGTATTAGAGATATTTCAAAAATTTATAGAAAATGAAGAACATTCCATATTATTATCAACACATATAACAAGTGATTTAGAACATATAGCAGATGAAATTATATTTATGGATAAAGGAAAAAAAGTGTTACAAAAGTCAAGAGATGAAATAATTGATAATTATGGAATTTTAAAATGTGATATTGATTATTTTTCAAATATTGATAAAAAAGATATTATCGCATATAAGAAAACAAAATATGCTTATGAGATATTAGTTAATGATAAAGAACAAGCAAGTAAAAAATATCATAGTTGTGTAATAGATAAAATTACAATAGAAGATTTGATGGTATTAGTAATTAAGGGGGAAAAGGTATGTTAGGATTAATAAAAAAAGATTTCTTACTTATAAAAGCAAATTTAAAATCAATGGTTATTATATTTATAGTTTATTTAATATTAGCATTTCAAGGCACATTTGATGTTATATTTATAGTTCCACTAATAGGAATAATGTTATTTATATCCACATTTAGTTATGATGATTTTAATAATTGGAACTCTTATGCAGTAACCTTGCCAGATGGAAGAAAAAATGTAGTTAGAGCCAAATATATAGCTTCAATAATTTTAACAGTTATTTTAGGAGTTATTGCTTTGGCTATAGGTGTAGGAATCAGCTATACAAAAGCAAATAGTATAAATTTAGATGAAATTATATCATCCTTAATGGGAACAATGCTATCAAGTGTTATTATAATTGCTTTACTTTATCCAATAGTGTTCAAGTTCGGAGCTACAAATGGGAGAATAATATTATTTGCAGTAGTATTTGGAATAGCAGGAATAGGAGCTTTAATTGCCCAATTTGTAGATATGACATCTATTATAAATATGATAAATAGATTAGATAGTTATTCACTTATAGCAATTCCAATAATTTCTGTAATATTAATAGGTATTTCATATCTAATATCAAGCAAAATATATCAAAATAAAGAATTTTAAGAATATAACCTACGAAAGTAGTTTATATATAGAAACATCAGTAACAACATTTTGGCTCTTGCAGAATAACAAGGCTATACAGTTGGAGCTAGGAAGAAGATAACGGAAAATTCAGAGAATAGCACTTGAGTTCAAGTGCTATATTTCATATCTTACAAAAATGTAAGATTCATGTAAGGTAAATTAATACCA
>CAPNAQ010000173.1 GCA_948663505.1 uncultured Clostridia bacterium
TATATAGAAAAATTATATTTAATAAATTAAAAATATGGTTTATTAGTAGTATAGCTTTTGTAATAATTTGCTTTATTATACAAGGGCCAGTATATAATAAATTAAAACTAAGTACAGACTTTGTTGAAAGTCTTGGAGTGCTAATTCAACAAATTTGTTATGTAGTAAGTTATGATGGAAATATAGATGATTCAGAAAGAGAATTTATAAATAACTTATGTCCTATAGAAACTATAAAACAAGAATATAGACCATGTATTGTTGATAAAATTAAATGGAATGCAAATTTCAATGATACATTTTTAGAAGAAAATAAACAAGAATTTTTTAAAGTATGGCTCCATTTATTATATAAAAATCCAACACAATATGTTAAAGCATATTTATTAAATAGTGTAGGATTTTGGGATGTAAATAAACAAACTAATGATGGATATATATGTATTGAAATGTGGCCTAGTCTTCAAGAATATGATGAATATAAACAAGATGATTATATAAATACAATATTTAAAAAATCAATTAGAGAAGATATACAACCAAAAACATTTTATAGTGCAACATTATTCTTATTTATAATTTTAGTAGAAGCACAAATAACAATATATAGAAAAAAATACAAAAATTTAATTATATTTATACCTTTTATTGCGAATTGGCTAACTATTATGATAGCTACACCACTTGCATTTAGCTTAAGATATGTATATATATTAGTTTTAGGATTACCAATAGCATTTTATATTCCATTTTTAGGTAATAGTAATAAAAGTAAATTGTTAAATGAAAAGGAGAACTAAAATGGAAAAAATAAAAGAACTATATACGAAGTATAAAGAAATAATAAATTATTTAATATTTGGAGTATTAACAACAGTAGTTTCATTATTAGTATATTATATATCTGTTTATACATTTTTAAATCCTGAAAATGCAGTTCAATTGCAAATAGCGAATATTCTTTCTTGGATAGCAGGAGTTGCATTTGCATATTTTACAAACAGAAAATTTGTATTTGAAAGTAAAGAAAAAAATAAACTAAAAGAGGCAGGAAAATTTGTTTCAGCAAGACTTGTGACTCTTATAATGGACATGATTATTATGTATTTAGGAGTAACAATCTTACTTTTAAATGATAAAATTATTAAATTAATTTCTCAGATTGTTATTATAGTTTCAAACTATGTATTTAGTAAATTATTTGTTTTTAAAAAATAACTCCAAAGAAAAAAATCTTGGATGGCGATGAATGGAGCGAAGCGAAAAGGCTGAAAAGAATTGACAGACAAGATTTTTGAAAAAAATCTTGGATGGCGATGAACGGAGCGAAGCGAAAAAGCTCCAAAGAAAAGATTTGGCATCCAAAAAATTCAAAGAATTTTTTGGATGACGATGAACGAAGTGAAAGGATGTATTAGAAAATGGAAAAGAAAAAAGTAACACTTGTTATACCAATGTATTATGAAGAAAAAGTTGCAGAAGAATGTTACAAAAGAGTAAAAGAGAATTTAGAAAAACTAGAAAAATATGAACATGAGATAATATATGTAAATGATGGAAGTAAAGACAAAACTTTAGAAATATTAGAAGAGATAGCAAAAAAAGATGAAACTGTAAAAGTAGTATCTTTTTCAAGAAACTTTGGACATCAAGCAGCTGTTACAGCAGGACTTAAATATGTTACAGGAGATGCAATTATAATAATGGATGCAGATCTTCAAGATCCACCTGAATTAATTCCAGATATGTTAAAACTATGGGAAGAAGGAAATGAAGTTATCTATGGAAAAAGAAAATCAAGAGAGGGTGAAAGTGCATTTAAGTTATTTACTGCAAAAATGTTCTATAAAACATTAAATGCTTTATCAGATGTTGAAATTCCAAAAGATACAGGAGATTTTAGATTAGTAGATAAAAAAGTAGTTGAAACAATAAATACTTTACCAGAACACAATAAATTTCTAAGAGGACTATTTAGTTGGGTTGGTTATAAACAAGCACCTTTTGAATATGAAAGAAAAGAAAGATTTGCAGGAGAAACAAAATATCCTTTGAAAAAAATGCTAAAATTAGCATCTGATGGCATAATAAGTTTTTCAACAAAACCTTTAAAATTAGTTGGAGCATTAGGAATATTATCAATAGTAATATCTTTTATTTTATTGATTTATGCTTTGGTTTCTTATATTTTTCATTTGAATAATTTATCTGCTGGTTGGACTTCTATTATGGTTGCTATTACATTTTTCTCAGGTATTCAATTAATGTCAATTTGGATTATTGCTGAGTATGTAGGTAGAATTTATGACGAAACTAAACAAAGACCTCAATATATAGTTGATAAAACAATCAATATATCTAAATAATTGATAGTATAAAAGGGGAAATTAATAAATATGGATAAATTAAAAAATGTTAATTTAATAATCATTTCTATAATATTACTTGTTTTAATAATAGGATTTATGGCAATATATTATTTAAATAATTTAATGCCTAAAAAATTAACAATAGGAGATAAAATACAAACAATAGAAGATCAAACTGAATACTTTGAAATTCAAGAGATTAGTAAAGGAAAAAATTTATCTAGAATAGTTATAAAGAAGAAACTAAGGGATTCAGAATTAAAAGAGTTTACAAATTATACATTAGGACCAGGAAAAAGCTATTATTTTAATTATACTTTAGTTCTTGATAATAACAAAAAGATATTTAAAACAAAAACTTTATTAAGTGGTAAAAAAATCGAACCTGATTTTAATAAACAAGATAAAAATGATTATATAATTTTAACAGCTGTATTTTTTAATAAAGATATTTTTGAGAATGGATATAATATAGGGATTATACAAGAAGACTATAACAATAATTATAAATCAAAAAATTATACTTATTATAAAAATATAT
>CAPNAQ010000174.1:0-1140 GCA_948663505.1 uncultured Clostridia bacterium
CCTCATATTTATAAATATATATTTTATTTTTATTCATTTTGAATTTTATTGCTCTTTTTATAATATCATCTATATTTTCTCCACCTGTTTGTTTGGTTATTTCAAATGCATTACTTTCTGGCATTTTAAATGTTCCTATTATAAATCCTATTAGTCCTAATATGCCCATAACAATATACCCAACTATTGCTAGGCCAATTATTTTGAATATTAGTGATATTAAATATCCTATAAACACTCCTACAGCAGTATATATTAATGCTTTATAAGAGAATATTAGTATTCTTCCTTCTCCTTTTACATTTCTAGGTAAATTGTATGTTCCCAATTTTTTCTTCCTCCTTTGTGTTCTAAATACAGTTTTTCTTATTCTATTATATCAAAAAAAATGCAAAAATTGTAGTATTTTTGCATAAAAAGTTTAATTTTATCAAAATTTAATATTATTGTAATACTGCTGTAATAATAATTTTCTTGCTAATTTTACTTTTCCTATAGGGCTCTGGTATATTATGTTTTTATAAAAAAATAGAGAAAATAATTTTATAAAAATATTTTCCCTATTTTTTATTTTTATGCTTGACCTAGATTATTTGCAAATCCATAGATAATTCCAGCTAGTGCTGATGCCGCAAATACAAATGCTGCACCAATTATGTATGGCATTAATGTTTTCTTATATTCTGCTTTTTCTTCTGCACTACCCATCATATACTTAATACCTAATACTATAAGTACAATTACAGAAATAATTGAACCACCTACACTAAGAATATTAATCACTTGATTTCCTATTGTATCAATTTTAGTTGTGTCTAGCTTTCCTTTGTCTGTACCTGTATAAGTTGATGGATCTACTGCTGCAAATACCATTGTTGCTGTAGAAATCATCATCATAACTATCATTAATACAGTTAATATTTTCATAAATTTTTTCATATTTATTCCTCCTTTTTGTTATTATTTATATTAATTTCTTACTTTTTATAAGAATATTAAAAACAACTTTTATATTATTATAACATATTTACATACTTTTTACAATACCATAAATTATTGATAATAAATTTGATATTGAAAATATCATTATACATCCTATTAAATATGCCAATGCAGTTTTCTTATATTCAGCTTTTTCCG
>CAPNAQ010000174.1:1168-2877 GCA_948663505.1 uncultured Clostridia bacterium
ATCTTATTCCTATTACTATTAATACTACTACTGATAGTATACTTCCTACTGTTTGAACTATAGTTATTACTTTATTTGCTATTTCATCAAATCTATCTGATTCTCCTTCAATTTTTGCATAATTATTTAAGTCACCCAATCCTAAATCATCTGCAAAACTCAGATTTGGTATTAATAATAAAGTGATTATAGCTATTATTATTATTAAAATATTTATATACTTTTTCATTTTATCACCTTCTTATATTTGTTGCAATATTGTTAATATTAATTTCCATATTGCAAATCCTCCATATATTACTATACATCCTATTAAATAAGGCCATAAATATTTTTTTATTTCTGCTTTTTCTTCTACACTTCCTAATATGAATTTTATTCCTATTACTAATCCTGCAATTACTGTTATTGCTATTCCAGCTATAAATAATATACTATATAATGTATTAGAAAATCCTGTTAATCCTGGTGTTTGTTTAAGTGTTCCATTATCTAAAAATGTCTTCCCACTAGAAAATATTGCTTTTAATCCGTTATCACCACTATCTCCATTTATATATCCTTGCCTTTCGGGTTCTACCATTGGACCATAATATTTGAATTTCTTTTTCCATTCCTCATATGAACTTGATTCTGATTTTCCTTCTTCCATATCTACACTATCTACAGAATCTTCACCGTCTATAAATTCCTGTCTCTGCATTTGCTATACTCTTTAGCTTTAATTGTCCATTTTCAGAATAAGCAACTTTTCTATTAAAAATTAATATTCTTTCAATTTGATTTTTGATACTTTGTAAATCTTCTTTATCTTTTTGTACTCTCCACCCTGAATAACCATTCTTTTGTATATCTTTTTCTTTATCCTCATATTTTTTAGACATATCTTTATCTCTTAAACTATTTAATTGTTTTATACTAGATACAATATTTTCATATTCATTAAATGTAGCTAATGAAGAAATAAATGCTTCATCATCTAGATCTTTTAACTCAAATATTAATTTTTCAGCTTTTATAAGGTAATTTATTTCATCTATATTTTGTTTTGATAATGTTTGCTTCCATATACAATTTCCATCACTTGTCTCATTTGTGTCTTTTATTTCTGTTGGTAGGTCAGATACTTTAATATATACATCTTTGTAATGATTAGAATGAGTAAAGTAGTTATTAAATATTTCTAAATTTTCTTGTATTTTTTCTTTTTCAGCTTTATCACTATCAGTATTATTATCTAATGAATTTAAAAAATTTTCTATTGGTATTCTATAATAATTATGTTTTTTTTCAAACAGTGGCATCCATTCAATAACACCTGCTGAATAAGTTAATACTTTTGAATCAATATAATCTTCAAAATCATTAAGTACTATTGAATTCTGTATAGTATAGGTAACAGAATCTGGCTTTTTATCTGATCCCCCAAAATATAATGTGGTTTTTCCTGCTTCAAGTGTTACCCACATTTTCTCTTGTACACTATTTACATCTTCATATCCTTCATATCTCGATTTTAATGTTTTTTCATCTGGATCATTTCTCATAATTTGTATATTTTGCTTCGCATATTCTCTTTCTTCATCATCTAATTTTCCATCTCTATTATTATCCCATATTTCTGAATAAGCCTTTTCACTATCCCAATCAATTCCATAAGATATATTTATATATGCGTTTATAAGTATATTTACTATGAATATTATAAT
>CAPNAQ010000175.1 GCA_948663505.1 uncultured Clostridia bacterium
GTACTTTTATATTTATTTATAATAATTATATTTCTATTAAACTCAGAATCTGCTAATTTAAATTCATCAACACTAACAATTCTTCCACCAAGAACATTAATTGCATTTTTACTACTGTTTATCTCTTCATTTACTTCACTCCCCTTCATACAAATACAATCTCCATTTAATTTCACTAAAGGAATTAAATATTCTGAAAGAACAGATAAATTAGCAACAGCTCTAGCAGTAACATAATCAAAACTTTCTCTATACTTTTTATTTTTTCCAAAATCCTCTACTCTACTATGAACAGTATATATTTTTTTTAATTCTAATTGTGATATAACTTCATCTAAAAATTTAATTCTTTTATTTAAAGAATCAACTAAAGTTATATTTAAATCAGGTCTAATAATCTTTAAAGGAATTCCAGGAAAACCTGCACCAGTACCAATATCTGCCAAGTTGCTATTTTCTTTAATATATTTATTTATTGTAATAGAATCTATAAAATGCTTTAAGATTATATCACTTGGCTCAATTATTGCTGTTAAATTTATTTTTTCATTCCATTCTAATAATAAATTCATATAAGTATAAAACTGTTTTATTTGTTTCTCATTAAACTCTATTTTTATTTTTTGACCATAATCAATTATTAATCTACTAAATTCTTCTAATTCCATTTATTATTTTATATTAGTTTTAATCGACTTTTAACTAATATTCCCCTTTCTTACTTATTTTTATTTACTTGCAAATATATAAGTAAAACTGATATGTCTGCTGGTGAAACTCCTGATATTCTTGAAGCTTGTCCAATAGAATGTGGTTTAAATTTATTTAATTTTTGTCTTGCTTCCAAGCTCAAACCACTTATGGTTTCATAATCAACGTTTTCTGGCAATAATTTTGTTTCTAGTTTTTTGAATTTATCTACTTGTGCTTCTTGCATTTTAATATATCCTTCATATTTTATCTGAATTTCAACTTCCTGTCTTTCTTGTAAAGTTAATTCTGGTCTTTCTTTATCAATTACACCTAAATTATCATAATTTAATTCTGTTCTTTTTAATAATTCAGACATCTTTGTTCCTGTTGAAAGCTCTGTTGTTCCATATTTTACTAACATATTATTTACTTCTTTAGTTGGTTTAACAATAGTATCTTTTAGTCTTTGTATTTCCTTTTCTATATTTTGTTTCTTTATTTTAAATTTTTCATATCTTTCATTAGAAATAAGTCCAACTTGATGTCCTATTTCAGTTAATCTCAAATCTGCATTATCTTGTCTTAAAAGTAGTCTATATTCTGCTCTAGAAGTCATCATTCTATATGGCTCATTTGTTCCTTTCGTTACAATATCATCTATTAATACACCTATATATCCTTGTGTTCTGTCTAATATTACAGGTTCTTTACCTTTTATTTTTTGTGTTGCATTTATTCCTGCAATTAAACCTTGACATGCAGCTTCTTCATATCCAGATGTTCCATTTGTTTGACCAGCCATAAATAATCCATCTATTCCTTTATATTCTAAAGAAAGTTTTAAATTAGATGGATCTATACAATCATATTCTATTGCATATGCTGATCTTGTAAATTCTGCATTCTCTAATCCTGGAATTGTTCTATATAATGCTATTTGAACATCCTCTGGCAAAGAAGAACTTAATCCTTGTATATACATTTCATCTGTATCTAATCCAATAGGTTCTACAAACGCTTGATGTCTTGGTTTATCACTAAACCTTACTACTTTATCTTCTATAGATGGACAATATCTAGGTCCTGTTCCTTCTATTTTACCTGCATATAATGGTGATCTATGTAAATTATCTTTTATTATTTTATGTGTTTCTTCATTTGTATAAGTAAGATAACAATCAACTTGTTCTAAATTATTTATTTCATCTTCAAAAGAAAATGGTACTATATCTGTATCTCCTTTTTGCACTTCCATTTTACTGAAATCTATACTTCTTCTATTTATTCTTGCAGGTGTACCTGTTTTAAATCTTACTAATTGTACTCCTATTTTTTTCAAAGATTCTGATAATTTATTTGCTGCTGCAACTCCGTCTGGCCCACTTTCTTCTGAATATTCTCCCATAAATATTTTTCCCTTTAAATATGTTCCTGTTGCAACAATTACAGCTCTTACTTTATATTTTGCACCAACTGAAGTCGTTATACCTACAACTTTACCATTCTCTACTTCTATATCTACAATTTCACCTTGCTTTAAATATAAATTTTCTTGTTTTTCTAATGTGTGTTTCATTTCTATGTGATATTTTTTTCTATCTGCTTGTGCTCTTAAAGAATGTACAGCAGGTCCTTTTGATGTATTTAACATTTTAATTTGTATCATTGTTTTGTCTATATTTTTACCCATTTCTCCACCTAGTGCATCAATTTCTCTAACTAAATGTCCTTTTGAACTTCCTCCAATATGAGGATTACAAGGCATATTTGCAACAGCTTCTAAGCTTATTGAAAATACTAATGTTTTCATTCCTAGTCTTGCTGCCGCTAATCCTGCTTCACATCCTGCATGACCTGCTCCTATAACTGCTATATCATATTCTCCAGCATAATAACTCATTTTTAATTATTTCCTTTCCATATGAAACAGAAATATTATATTCGATTAATATTAAAACAAATATTTACATATTGGTTTAATTATTATTTTTTAAGAAATTCATACGTTTTTCTTATTTTAATATATTTTATTGTTTTAATTATCAAATTTAACTTATTTACATAATTTATATTTATGTGAATAAAGTTATGTCTATAATAATTTTAATTTAATTATTTTTTCTATTTCATATTATTGATTTATATTATT
>CAPNAQ010000176.1 GCA_948663505.1 uncultured Clostridia bacterium
ACCTTTTTTTCGGATGAAGTCCAATTTTCTAAATAAATTATTTTTTCCATATTAATATCATTTCCTTTCTATTTAATATAGTTTTTATTTTATATTAACATTAATTATAGAAAAGCTCTACACCTTTTTTAATATAATATTTATATATTAATTTGGACTTTTTACTCTAATAATTTTTCCTGCACCTGGATGTGTTAAAAACCAACCTGTATTTACTACATCTCCATTAGTATTACCAATCCAGTTGTCTTGATTTCCGCAATCATATCCATATGTTGTATTATCTCTGACTTCAACTATAATTGTAACATGTCCTGACTGCCCTCCTCTAGGTTCTCTTACTAATATATCTCCTGGTTGTAATTTATTTATAGGATTTTCTCCTGCTTCTACTTGTATTATTTCTTCAGCATATTTTCCCATTATGTCATCATTTAAGAAATGAGTTGTACCAAATTGCCATGTTAAATCTGTATATCCATACTCTTTTAATGCCCAAGTAACATATGAAGCACAATCCATTGTTCCTCCTGTACAAGGTACTGGTTTACTATTTACACCATCATAAATATAATTTCCATTACACACAATATCCCATATTTCTTTTGCTGCTGCTAAAAAGTCATCTGCAGAATTTTCACTACAATATTTATCTATTCTATCATAATATCCAGTCATAAATAAACGCCATTCTGATTTTCTTCTTCTTTCCAGTCCTAGCATATATTCTCCCCCAGACATAACAGGATCTTTCATATATTTATTATATAGTTCATGTTCATATATACTATCATCATTAGGATCTGCTCCATATTTATTATCTCTTTCTTGATCCCAATAAGACAAAAATGCCTCTTCAAAAGTCAAACCATTACGTGTTCCTGTTGCACCCCATTGCCCACAGTTATACATTCTACTAGTTAATGCATATATTTGATACTCTTTTAAATTTAATCCTGATAATTGTGTTTTTATAGCATTTATATTACTTAATATTTTTTCATCCTCTAATGCATCAACAAATTCCACAGGAACATATCCTCCAATTTCAGTTGAATATCCAGCTTCTATAAATCTATCTTTAAATCCACTATTTTCTATGTCAATTCCATATCCAACAGTAGGATGCCCTGCCCCATCATCTCCTATTCTATACATTGTTCCATCTTCATTTACTCCAGTATTACCTTCCCATTTATGTAAATACTCTTTAAATGTAGCCAAACCTCCTAAATAAGATACCTCTTTTATTGAAGATTGTGTAAATCCGCTAAAATCATAGCTTGTAACATTATCAATCTCTTGACCTGTTGCAGTATATATTAAATACTTAGTCATTTCTAAGAGTTTTTGAGTTTTACTATTTTGTTCCAAACATTTAAATAACTTATCTGTATATATTTTATTTCTTATTCTATATTTTTTATATAGATTTGAAAAAACACTATTTTCACCACTTGCTGAAGCATCAACTGTTCCATCACCTGATATTTTAACACACCATGTATTTGCTTCAGTTACTTTAACATCTGAACTTGAAAGTGTTATATTAATATATGATTTTAACACATTATCAATTAATTCTACTATAAATGCTTTTTCATCTGAACACATTAAAAAATATAATAAATATTCAAATGGCATAGAATATTTTGATACCACACTATTTTGTAAATTAATTTCCTTAGATTTTCCTGCATTTGCTATTAAAACATTAGCATTTTCAGGATTTACAGAAAAATAATTTCCTAAACCATCATTTCCTGAATTTATATTATTTTCAAATTCAGTTTTTGATATATATGTCAATCCTTGTATATTAACAATTCCCTGAAAGTTATTTATATTATCGTCAGGAGTTCCACCTAAATTCGGAAGTGTTGAAACTAATTCTGCTTTTATCATTTTCTTTATTAATTCTTTATCCTTAATAGTATATGTACCTGTTGTCGATCTTAATGATTTAATTATATTATCAATTTTTTCGTCTATATCACTTTTAAAACTCCAATAACTCCCTGTGTTGTCACTTTTTATTTCTACCAATCCCACAAAATTATTTGTTCCTTCAGAAAAACCTAATGCAGAATATATTGTATCAACTGTTGTTGCGGCTTTTGCAGTAGTATCTACTGAACTAAAGGCAAATATAATTATAATAAGTATAAGAATTACCCATCCTATTGGATTACTTAATAAAAACATTAATGCTTTTAAAGCCAATTTTGCTGCTATTTTTGCTACTTGCTTTAAAGCTTTTTTTGCCGCTTTTTTTATTTCACTTTTTGCTTGATTTTTTGCTCTATTTTTAAAATTGCTTACTATACTTCCCATAATTATATCACCTCCAATATTCATATTATTTTATATTTATCTTATGTTCTTTATGATGTATAAACTATAGTTGTATTTTTATTTCTGCAAACTCATTATAATCATCATTTAATAAATACTTTTGGTAATCTAAAATAATATTAGAAAAACACATTTGATTCAATTCTTGATCTTCATTATAAACAAAACCAAATTTAATATTTATATTTTTTGTTTCTCCAGATTGTATAATTAAATCATTTTCTTCATTTTCATGTATCCAAGAATTTAATTTAACATCTCTTTTATTAGCTATATACACAGATTTATCGTATCTTCTTGAATCTAATAAAATTGTATTTTTTGTATTATTAATTATTGTAATATTATATGTCTCATAATCCTTATACATATTCGAATAATTTATTGATATTTTTATACCATCCTTTTCAGCACTATTTGTAATATTTCTTTTTCCAATAAATGAATTAATATTTAATTTATTAGAATTATTTTC
>CAPNAQ010000177.1 GCA_948663505.1 uncultured Clostridia bacterium
TTTAAAAATATTATATATTCTTACTCTTGCAACCATTTCGAAAGTATCTAATATTTTGATTTTATATATAATTTTATCAATGTCCCTATAATGTCCCTTAAACTATATGTTAATTACAGACATTATATTTCATTCCCTTTAAAATTTCAGGTACTATCTGAATATTATTTATAGGTTCTAGCTTTTCGATTTCTGCTTTATTTGTATCTTCATCATATTCAACATAGTAATCCATTGTTGTACTAGCTAAGGCGTGTCCTAAGTACTGTTTTATTTGATTTACAGGTATATTTACATCAATACACCTTGTTGCAAATAGATGTCTTAATTGATATACACTTAAATGTTTAAAATTATGTCTTTTTAAAATTTTATCAAGTGTATCCCATAAATAATCACTACTTAAAGCATGTCCTAAACTATTCATAAAAATATACTCATCATCTAATTGTTCTTTACTTGTATAACCTCTTTGTTCCATAGTATGTAACATATAGGCATACATCAAATTATTTAACCATTTTTGCAATGGTATATTTCTATAACTAGATGGTGTTTTTAATTCCTTTTCTTCAAATGTAGATTTAATTTTTTCAAAATTATCATTATAATAGGTTATCTTTCCATAATTATCTCTTACTTTTACACTAGAATATTCATAACTGTAATGTTTCCATTTCATACCACCACTTTCTCCTGGTCTAACACCTGTATTCATTATAAAAATGTAGCATAGTCCATTTGTTTCAGAAAGCAATATTTCTATTAACTGTTGCTGTTCTGCTGGAGATATTGTAGGTTTCTTTTTCTGTCTCTGAACTTTTGGTGTACGAATTGTTGGAATAGGATTAAATTTTATTATCTTATCGATTTCTGCATCTGAAAATGCCATATTTAAAATACTTTTTATCTCTTTTATTGTTTTAGGAGAATATTTTTTTATTTCTTTATTTTCATTTCCTGTTGTTAAGTCAGAGAAATATTCTTGAAGAATTAGCCTATCTAAAGATTGCATAGGAAAATTGCCTAAATAGGGAATAATGTTTGTTTTTATTTTTTCAATGTACCCTTGTAGAGTTTTTGGCTTGACAAATGTTTTTTTATGAATACGAATCCATTTTTTAAGCCATTCTTCTAATGTAATTTTGTCTTTTTCTACATATTCATTATCGTTTGCTTCTTGTTTTGCTTTTATCATCTCTTGTACTAGAATTCTCTTATCTTTATTAAATAAAGATATTTGTTTTGATTTTCCATTTACTTTTATTGTTATTCTACCTTCATATCCACCATTTTTGGGTCTAATAGATCCCATTCCTCTAGTGTTTCTTTTTTTATTTACAGACTGATTTTGTGAAGTTTTTGCCATAACTTTGCCTCCATTCAATAGAGAACATTAAAAGTAAAAGCACAATATTTAATATTCTCTATTATAGGGCAAATTTTGTTGGAAAGCAATGTTAAACAAAAAATCTTCCAGAATTTTGATCAAACCAGTCTTGTAATTTTTTCTTGTTAATAACAATTCTTCTTTTAAACTTAATGCAAGGAAAATCAGGGTACTTTATTAATTCACTCATTAAGTTTTTGCTAATACCTAGCATATTAGCTGCCTCGCTAACATTTAAGCCTATTTTTTCATTAAAATTTTCATTCATTTATATCACTTCCATATATAGATTAGGCACATTTATAATAAATCGCCTTATGGAAGGGCATTTTTTTGAAATACTATATATTTTTATTAATCTTTTTTGCCAATCACTTCCTTTCTCATGTATAATTTTATAACCTTTTTTTATAAATTTCAATAAGCACGCCAAAAAATTTTTTTTCATTGATATTTAGGCATTTTTAAGCACTTTTAGTATGGAAAAAATATTTTTAGGTAATTTTTTTATTAACTTCTTGTATTTATTTTTATTTAAAAAAAATAGACTTGTTCGCTTGATTTATAATGAACAAATAAGTATAATAATATAAGAAGATGAGTAAAACAGAGTGTGGAGTGTCGCTTTCTTTATGAAAGGAGGCGATGCATATGTTATTTGAACAAGTTTATTTACTTTTTATTTACATACTAATTGGTGAACTTGCAATAGTAACTGTTGTCGCTGTTGCCTTATTTGTAGCTCTAGTTGTTACAATAAGAAAATTAGACAACAAAAAAAACACATCTCTGTCTGGTCAATAGAGATGTATCTATAAAAATACTTTTATCTAGCGACACACCACATATATATGGTCGCTCATCTTCTATAATTATTATACTTGAATAATTTAAAAAAGTCAAATATATTTTAAGTTTTCAGCCTCACTGGCTTTATTTTCTATTATAATCTTATTATTTTCTTTCCATTAAATAATTAATCATTTTTTCAACAACTTGTTTATCATCATCAGCCAATAATTCGTATTTATCTTCAATAGAAGATATTTCTACAATACCTTTAAACAAAGACATTGGAGAACAATGTGTAATTTGAAATATTTTAATTGCTGTTGTTAAACTAATACCATTTATTCCTCTTTCTACAGAACTTAAGAATTGTGGTGTAATTCCTAACTTTTCTGAAAAATCTTCTTGAGTATATTTGGCTTTTTTTCTTATAGATTTTATATTTTCTCCTAAAGTTTTACTTTTAAATTCATTGCTATTTTCAACATCTAACATTTAATCACCCATTTTTAGTATAATTTAAATTAGTGAAATTTATAACAAAGTATTACATTTATAATTTGCGTAAAAATAAATGCTACATATTTACTTTTTTAAAATTTATGGTATAATGTATAAAAATATAATAA
>CAPNAQ010000178.1 GCA_948663505.1 uncultured Clostridia bacterium
ACAATATTTTTAAATAATATGGGTAAAAAATCAAAAATTGGGAAAAATACTAGTAGTCAAGAAATAGTAGATTACATTTTAAATATTAGTTCATATGAAAGTGAAATAGAAATAGAAGTACAAAGCAATAAAAATAGCAACAAATATAAAATGAAACAAAAGTACATAAAAGACAAAATATCGTCACAGGAAGTAATTGAACCAGCTAATATACAAGGAGTAAAAATAAAAAAAGAAGAAAATAAATTAACAATAGAAAATACAAAATTAAGTTTATCAAAAATAATTGAAGATTATAATGAAATAACAGGAAATAATTTAGATTTGGTAAGTTTTATTGAGAATTATAAAAATAATGATAATTCAAGATTTACAGAGAAAGACAACTTTATTATTATGGAAACAACAGTAGGAACAGAAAATAATTATCAGAAATATGAGACTCTAAAAATTTCCAAAGATACAGGTAAGCCAGTTAATTTAGAAATAAAAGATACTAACAAAAATACTATTATTTACATAATATATAATGAGATAAATATAAATGAACAAAAAAATAAAAAAGTATATGCATTTCAATTATTTGATAAACAAAAAGATGTTTAGAAAAATATTTATCTTCAAACTAATATGCAAAATACATTCTTGACATATATGGTATTAGGAGTGAAGAAAATGATAGTAAAAAGAGGAGATATGTTTTATGCAGATTTAAGTCCAGTAGTTGGTTCAGAACAGGGAGGAATACGACCAGTTTTGATAATTCAAAATGACTTAGGTAACAAGTATAGTCCTACAGTAATTGCAGCGGCAATTACTTCACAAACAAATAAAACAAAACTACCAACACATATAGAAATAGATTCACAAGATTGTGGTTTAAAGAATAATTCTGTTATTTTGACTGAACAGATTAGAACTATAGATAAAAGTAGATTAAAAGAGAAGATAGGTCACATAGAAGATGAAACTATTATTAATAGAATAAATAATGCTCTAGGAGTGAGTTTTGGTTTAGAAGAATAATGTCCAAAAAGAAATGTCCCTTTTGAACATTTCTTTTTGAACACTTAAATTTTACTTTTCAATTTTTTTATTATTTTAATTTCATTAAATAAATCATCAACATGTTTATTTTTTGTATTCAAGATATTTTCATAAGAAGACAAAATTTCTGAGTAGTTATCAGGCGTTTCATTAGTTGCAAGGAAAATTTTCATTCCCTCTAAATAATAATTTTGTTTCTTTTCAGTTTTTGAAGCCTTTCTTTTAATATCATATTTTTCAATTTCTTTTAATCTTTTAATCTCACTTTTTATATCTTTTAGATAGTCCATAATGCATGAAATTTCATATTCTGTATCACATATAACAACACTCATTAAAGCTTTTAAAATAACAGGGTTTATTTTACCATATTTAGCGTCTTTAACAGAAACTTTATTATCTTTGGTAGGTTGAGCTTCTGTTATTAAAATGTTTAATACTTCAGATATATTCATATGTGATTTATATTGTCTTTTACTAACCATAGCATCATATTCATCAGCAACACGAATGATTTGGCCTTCGTAAGGAATATCTTTTTTTACAAGTCCTCTAGGATATCCAGTACCATTTAATGCTTCATGGTGATAGATTGTACCTGCAGCATAAGGCCTTAATTTTAAATCATCCATACATATTTTATTTCCAATGGTTGTATGAGTTTTCATAATTTCATATTCTTCATCTGTAAGTGCAGAGCTTTTTTGCAATACAGAAGGTGGTATAAATTGTTTACCAACATCATGCAAATAGGCACATATTGTACAGTATTCTGTGAAATTTTTATTACAATGTAAAAATTCACATATTCTACATGTTATTGCTGCAACATTTTCTGAATGTTTACGTGTAAACATGTCCAAACTTCCTAATATATTTAATTGGTATTGCATTGTTTTATCTAAATTGTAAGATTTTAAATTTGTTCTATCATAAAAATCAAAAATTTCTTTTGGCATATTTTTCTCCGTTTTTTATTTTATTTATAAATTATTTTGATAAGTCGTTATTATCATTTGAACGATTTTGTTTTTCTTTTAATTCCAATTTTTCTTGTTCTTCATATAATTTAACAAGTCTTTTTAGTAGCTGTATTCTTCTTGCACGACATGAAGCAGGTGTAGTTTTAATAGCATTTATAGTATCTTCTATTTTTTTATTTATAGATTGTATAGTCTCTATTGGTTTAGTTGATGTCTTTAAATATTGTAATGTGTTTTTCTTATTAGGGTCATATTTTCTATTTTTTGCATCATTGCGAATTTTAAGTATTTTTGAAGAATCCATATTTGGATTTTGATTATGATCAGGTCTTTTTTTGTTAAGTCTATTTTCAAATTTCATAATTAATTCTCCTTTTATATTAAAATTATAATTGTATATCTTTAGTTAATTTTATTTACTATTTCTTCAAGAGCTCTTGCTAATTGATCAGGGCAAGATGTCTGTTTCATCCCACATGGAATACCTTTTAGTCTTTTTATAGCTTCTTGTATTTTCATTCCTTCTACTAATCTTGATACTCCAACTGTATTTCCAGCACAACCTCCTTCAATCGTTACTTTTTTTATTATATCACCATCAATATCTATTATCATTTCATATGAACAAACACCTTTTGGCTCATATCTATATTCCATTTATCTTCCTCCTAATTCTTATTATCTGCATAAATAATAACAAACAGTATTAAAAAATTTTTATAAATTTGTA
>CAPNAQ010000179.1 GCA_948663505.1 uncultured Clostridia bacterium
TTTTATAAATTTAATAATAGAAAAAAGATATATATTTCAAAGTGAGTTTGACAGTGATATTGATATATGGAGCCATATATCAATAAAAACGGAAAATATTTAAATACTTAGATGATGGAGTTATAGAAATTCAAAATTAAGGTTTAGGAAGCTAGATAGTAAATATAGTCTAGCTTCCTTTCCTATGTATTTTAGCATTTAAAGAAAGTTACAAATTAAAATTAAAAAAAGGAAAAGCATAAATAGCCACAAAAGTATAAAAAGCAGCTAATATACCATGTAATAACTTTCCATAAATATATGGTTTAATAGACAAATCTGTTTTTGAAGTAATACTCAAAACTTGAAGTAAAATAGATATACCACCAAAACCAAGTAAAAAAGCAGTTAAAATTATATTAATAGAAATTTCTTTAATATTAATACTAGTAATAGAACTAATTCCATTAGTAATTTCAAGAAAACCAGTCAAAATTCCATAAATAAAAGAACTATCAATATGTAAAAAATTAAAAATAGGAGTTAAAACTAAAGTCAAATTACCTAAAATTCCACTAGCTCTTAAAATAGAAATAATACTAGAAAAGATTACAACAAATCCACCAATCATTAAAACTGTTGAAATACTATTAGTAATACTTTTACCTAAAATTTCACCTAAATTGGAAAAAGTAACATTTTTAGATTTTTTCAAATCTGAATTTTTAATATTAACATAATCAGGACTAGTATAATTAAATTTCCAGAATCTAAAAATAAAACCAACAGTTATACAAGCCAAAATATGAGTAATTAATAACAAGATTCCAATTGTAGAATTCCCAAACATACTAATACCAACAGTGCCAAGTATAAATAAAGGCCCTGAATTATTAGTAAAGCTTAATAATCTTTCACATTCTTCTTTAGAACAAATATTATTTTCTCTAAAATCACATGCAATTTTGGCCCCAACAGGATAACCGCTAATTAATCCCATAATAAACCCAAAAGAACCTTCTCCTCTTATATTAAAAAGAGGCTTCATAATTTTATTTAAAAATCTTCCTAAAATATTTACAAAGTTTGTATTCATTAAAAGTTCAGTAGCCACAAAAAATGGAAAAAGAGATGGAACAACAGAATTCGCCCATAGAGAAAGTCCTTTTTTTATAGCAGGTAAGTTATTACTTGAAAAAAGTAAAAGACTTGCTCCGAATCCTAAAAATAATATTGCGAGTATATTTCGTTTAATTTTTAATATATAAAAATGACATTTTGAAAACATTAAATCACCTAATTTAAAAGTTTTAATATAATACAATATACTCATTTTGATAAATGTTATGATAAAAATTTTAAAGGAAAAATGTTATCACAAATAGTAAAGTCAAAAGTTAATAGGAGGGGGTTATGAATAAAATATCTAAAATTTTTATTAGTTTCTTTATATTTTCAATTGCTTTTATTAATTATATATATGCATTATCACCACAGGGAAGTTTGCAATATGAAGGTATTGATGTAAGTAATTGGCAAGGTTACATAGATTATAGTCAGGTAAAAAATTCGGGAATTGATATTGTATATATTAAAGCAAGTCAGGGTAATAATATAAAAGATCCATATTTAGACATAAATTATGAAAATGCAAAAGCAAATAATTTAAAAGTTGGTTTCTATCATTTTTTAACAGCAACAAATATAGAAGAGGCTAGGCAACAAGCAACATTTTTTTCATCAGTAATATCTGGCAAGCAAGCAGATTGTAAATTAGCTTTAGATTATGAACAATTTAATGGAGTTTCTAGAGAACAAATAAATCAAATTGCATTAGCATTTATACAGAAAGTAAAAGAATTGACTAAAAAACAGGTTATTATTTATAGTGATTTATATAATAGTGAAAGTACGTTTAATAAAGAACTAGCAAATCAAGGAGAGTTGTGGATTGCATATTATGGAGATTATAGGAATCTACAAAATAGAAATGCAAGTTGGGATTCATTTATAGGAGTACAATATACAGATAGAGGTATTGTTCCAGGAATAAGAGGATATGTAGATAGAGATTTATTTTCAAATGAAGTACTTTTAGATGATGACTCAGAGATACCAAATACAGATAATCCAAATAATAATTATAATACAGAAACAGTTTTTTATACAGTAAAAAGAGGAGATACATTATGGAATATTGCGAGACAATATGGAACAACAATCCAAGAAATTGCACAAATAAATGGAATACAAAATGTTAATTTAATATATCCAGGTCAACAATTAAGAATACATACTAATTCAAATGTAACTGGAAGTGAAGTAAATTCTACAGGAAAAATATATTACACAATTAAGAGGGGAGATTCACTTTGGGGAATTGCAAGACGATATGGTACAACTGTACAAAATCTAATTGAGTGGAATAATATAAAAACACCAAATCTAATATATCCAGGTCAAAGATTAATATTGTACAGAAAATCTAATATTTCAACATTAAATACGACTTCAAAATTAAGTTCAAATAAAATTGCAAGTGAAACTTCAAAAGTAAATTTTAGTCAATCTTCAAATGATTATAGTTACTATACTGTTCAAAGAGGGGATACTTTGTGTAAAATTGCTAGAAGATATAGAACTTGTCCAAAGAGAATTGCTAGACTTAATGGAATTAGAAATTCTAGTTATATCTATTCAGGCCTTGTGCTAAAGATATGATATTGTTTTTTGACATTTTAAAATATTAGAAAAAAGATATATATTTTTTCTA
>CAPNAQ010000180.1 GCA_948663505.1 uncultured Clostridia bacterium
ATATTATTTAGTTTTAATAAATTTTATAAAAAAGATAGTTCTAAAAACTATCTTTTTTTGAAAATAAAAGGGGATGTTTTTTCTTTTTTAAAGAAAATTGTTTAGTTAGATAACTTGTTACTATAATAAAATTTTAAGTTTTCTAACTATGATTATATTATAATAATGAAGTTTGTCCATTGTGTGAATTCAAGGTGAATATTAGTTGTTTTATGGTTGCTCTCCTAAAGTTAAAGTAATTTCTTTATCATTTCCATCTCTATTTACTTTTAATTTTATTTCATCACCAATATTAAGTGAATTTTTTATATCATTTAATTCTTCCATTGTTTTTATAGATTTACCATTAGCTTCAGTTATAACATCACCAGCTTTTAGACCAGCTTTTTCAGCTGAAGAAAAATCATCTACAGTTTTTATATAAATACCAATTACAAGATTATATCTTTTTGCAGTTTCATCATCTAAATTAATTCCAGAAATACCTATATAAGGTCTTTTTACTTTACTATATTGAATTAATTGAGATGTAATGTCTGTAGTGGAGTTAATAGGAATAGCAAATCCAATACCTTCAATTCCTGTTCCTGAAAGTTTTAAGGTATTTATACCAATAACTTTACCTTCACTATTAACTAAAGCACCACCACTATTACCTGAATTTATAGCAGCATCTGTTTGGATACATGTAAACGTTTTTCCTTCTGAATCAGTAATTTTTCTATTAACTGCACTGACAATTCCTGTTGTTACAGTACTGTCCATATTTATTGGATTTCCTACTGCCATAGCAAATTCACCAACTTTTACATCATCTGAATCTGCAAAATCAGCTTTAGTTAAATTATTTTTTTCAATTTTTATAACTGCAAGATCTGTTTGCTGATCTTTTCCAATTATTTTGGCTTCATATTCTGTTTCGTCATTAAATAAAGTAACTGTAACTTTTTTTGCTTCTGAAATTTGGTAAAATGAGTTTGTATCTGAAGAAGCTGATGATACAACGTGATTATTTGTTAGAATATAACCATCTTCACTAATTATAATTCCTGATCCAGATGCTGTTGCTGTAGACGTCCCTGTTCTACCAAAAAATGATGTTGAATTTATTGTGTATTCTATTTTTATTCCAACTATTGATGGCAATATTTTATTTGCTGCATATACAGCTGTATCTGAATAGTTTGATAAAGATATTTGCTTTATATATCCATCAGATTGTATTGAATTATTATTTGTTGTACTAATTTCAGATGTACTATTTCCGATTATTTTTTCTTTTATTGAAGGTACTCCAAAACATGCTCCAATTACTAAGGAACATCCTAAAACACCACTAATAAATGGTAATAATACACTTTTTCCAAATCCTGATGATGCTTTTTGTGTTTTATTATATGATGATGAACCTGTTACAGGAACTGCTTTGAATTTTGTTTCTTTATTTTGATTTTCTTCCATTTTTAATATCATTCCTTCCTAAGGCACAATTTTAGTTAAAAAGGAGTATTTTTAACCTTTTGCCTAAAACTAATTATAGTTATATAATAACCTAATTTTATATTAGAATACAATAGGTTTGTGAAATTTTTGTGAAAAAATTGTTAATAGACAATGAAATAAGAGATTTCTAAATATAATGTATTACAAGAATTTTTGGAGGGAATATGAAAAATAACTTAAATTTATATAGTTGCTTAAATTTTTAATGTGTAATTTAGAAGATAGATGATTGTATAGATAGTAGTATAAAAAAAGATGATTCCTGAATTTTACAGAAATCATCTTCACCAAAAGGATTATTTATTTTATTTTTAGTAGGCTTCAAATAATCTATCGGCAAAGAATTCAAATGTTTCTAATTCGAATTCTTTTGTTAATGTTTGATTATTTATATGCAGGTAAAGATTATTATCTCTCTCTGAATAGAAATAGATCTTATTAGAACTAGAACTAGATATAGAACTATATGATCTAAATTTTATAAATAATCTACTTATAAGAGACTGACTTAAACTGAACTTTTTTGATAAAAAGTCTTGTTTTTTTCCAGACAACATGTACAAAAACAAAATAAAATTTCTAAATGATTTTTTAGACGATGTCTCAAATATAATATTAGAAATATTATTTATTTTTTGTAAGATAACATCAATATTTTCAATTTTATCCATTAATCTGCTTGAGTTTGGATCTGAAAGGAGTTCATGTAGCAACATTGTATTGCCATCATAATCAGATAGAATAGGAGTGTATATTGATATGGTATTAATATATTTTTGTTCTTTACGAAGAAAAATTAAAATCTCAGTGCGTATGCACCAACTTGCATATGTTATAAGTTTGACATTCTTTTTTCTATTATAAGTGTCAATGGCTTTTATTAAGCCAATAACACCTACTTGAAAAAGGTTTTCTTTTTCATCAGCATTATAAGCATATTTAGATGCCACTAATAGCACATATCTTAAGTTATGTATAATCAATAACTCCCGTGCTTTTTTTGAAGGTAATAGACTTAATAGTCTATTTTCTTCTTCTGTTGATAATACGTTTGGTAAATTCATTTGGCCCTCCTTTTATAAGATACATTATATTTAAGGACATTTGCCTCAATCATATAAGTATCTTCTTTCAAAAAATATAATATATTATAATTATACATTAAAAAACTAGAAAAAGCAAGGCTTTTGAATTCAATAATC
>CAPNAQ010000181.1 GCA_948663505.1 uncultured Clostridia bacterium
ATTGGTTTAATCATAGCAATTATTGCTACAATTTTTATCCCCATAACTGCACTGGCAGATACAGGAAATAATGAAGATGATACTGGTATTCTTTATGTTCCAATTGGGTCAGAAAATTTCCTTTCACTAATGTCAATTTCAACTCCTATTAAACATTATGTTTTAACAGAAGATATTGTGATAAGCGGAGATTGGAAGCCAATTAGTGGTTTTACAGGAACATTTGATGGTGGCGGTCATACAATAACATTCAACATTGATAAAAGCACAGGAGCTTTTGTGAAAACACAATATTTAGGATTGTTTGCATCTTGTACAGATGCAACTATAAAAAACTTATATGTTAATGGAAACATATCATTAACTACAGGTGGCTCATTATCTAATCCAAATGTGTATGTAGGTGGAGTTGTTGCAAGCTCAACAAATACTACTTTAGAAAATGTACATTTTTCTGGAAATATAAATGTAGAAACCAATAATGATAATAGTTCTTGGGCAGGTGGTTTAGTAGGTAAAGCAGATAATACTCGAATTTCACTTTGTTCTAATACAGCATCAATAACAACAAAAGTAAACACTGTTATTGGTGTTACTAAAGCAGGTGGTCTGTGTGGAGAACTTAATGGAGCAATAGATAATTCTTATAATCTTGGCAATGTAATGGCAACGGCAGCAACAGACAGTCCGTATGCAGGTGGACTTGTAGGAAATAATAAAGGCTCTATAACAAAAAGCTATAACGCAGGAACTGTTAAATCACAAGGCTCTGGTATGAGCTTATCAGATGTTTACGCAGGCGGAATAACTGCTCTGGGAGAAACAGGAAGCTCTGTAACAGATTGTGCGGTTATGTCCTCTGAAATAAGTGTTGTAATTGGTTGGGTAAATACAGGCTATAAAAATATTATTGCTAAAGGTGGAAATAAGAGTAATAATATTGCTGTAAATAGTATTTCTGGCACGCCTTCAAATGATGCCAATTCCAGATATACAAATGCCAAATTAAAAACACCAGAGCCATATAGTTTTGATTTTTCTAATACTTGGGCGATAGATGGAACTATTAATAATGGTTATCCATATCATTGTAGAAACCCTTATGCTGTTAATGTACAATATCAAAATGTACCAAGTGCTTTACAATCATTTATTGATGAAGGTTATATTAGTATTAATGACATAAAACAAACAAATGATGGATTTACTATGTGTACAAAGTCACTTGCTGAAATCTTTTCTAGTTTTGGTATTTCAGAAATAAAAGGTGTTGATGGAAAATCATTAGATTTAAAATATTTAACTGCTTGGTATATTTATAATATAGGAAATAATTATAGTATATTGAAAATGAGAGGATTAAATGAAGAAGGTGGTATTGGAACATCAATTCCACTTATGGATTTTGATATAAACTTACTAAATTTGTTTTTAGAAGAATTAACTCAACAAGTAGAACAACTATCACAAAATCAAACAAATTTATATGCTGAATTAGATAAACTCATTTATGGCAAATATGATGCACATTATGCGTATTGTGTTCCTATTGCTGATTATTTTTCAAAAACATCTTCTAAAGGAAGCCATTTAGTTGCAGAAGAATATATTAGAAAAATATTAGCAAATGAAAGAGATGCAGATGGATATATTAACGCACCAAGTAATATTGAGCCAACTCAAACGAACTTTTTAAAGAAATTACCAGAGATATACGATAACGAAAATAATAGAATTAAAGTAAGTAATTATAATTTGACTAATAATGAAAAAAAGGCTATAATTGCTTGCAGATTAGGTAACATATCCATAAATGCTTATTCTGCTGAAAATATAGCTCACGCAAAAGCTACAATAGTATTAGGAAATTTCTTACAAAGCACTGATACCACTCTCGTAATAGAATTAGAAAATGAAGAAACACTTGAGATAGAGCAATTTGAAATTCAAAGAGAAATTGCTAAAGATTGGTTTGCAAGTGCTGTGAAGGCAGATGCTGGTATAGGTGAAGACCCTATGCCTTTCCCAAAGGAATTATTTGTAGCAGGTGTATTATATCCTTTCTTGGCATCAAACTTCGGTGATGTATAATTTTATAATTTATAATAGAAGGTTGGGTTTTTGAAATCCAACCTTTTTATTGTTATAATCTGTACATTGTTCCTTATTTATGGTAAAATTAAGTAGTAAATGATGTAAATAAGGAGATATTATGAGAAAAATTATAAAATTAATAGGTATTGTTATAATATTGATTTTTATAGGCATATGTGTTTTAGAAAAAGAATGTTCTGATGAACTATATATAAAAATGAGTGCAATAAATGATAATAAAATTCTTATAGGATTATCAGAAGAAGAAGTTGTTGAACTGTTGGGAGAGCCAAGACACAAATACACAGATATAGAATACAAAGAAAATTATTCATATGATGCAGGTGCAACATTTAAAAAATCGTTGTTTAAGAACAACTACGGTCGAAAGGTTTATGACCTTCACATAGATTTTGATGCGGAAGGAAAAGTAGAATATGTGTATATAATA
>CAPNAQ010000182.1 GCA_948663505.1 uncultured Clostridia bacterium
AAAGTTTAATAATATTTTTTATATAAAAAAGCATAATGAAAAGTTTTTTCATTACACTTTTTATAGATAATTACCCTTTATTTTTTTATTATATAGTAAATTTAAATTTATTTTTCTGTTACTTATTTTAATTTTTATCAAAATTCGTGATTTGCTATTTTCGATCAATTCTTACAGTCTCTGTAAAAGTGATATGTGTTTTTTTCTGACAGCCGAGAACACGGTCCTCAGCTTATGGCTTACCTTTGCCAAGTGAATATGTGGCTCGAAAAGTATCAGCCAAAGATTGACTTATAAAATTCTCCTAAACTTGAAGTTCCATTTCGGAACTTCAAGTTTAAAGTTTTTTACCATCCATATATAGAAAATGGTTCATTATTTAGATAATTTTCTATCCCCTTTCTTACATATGGAATTACATTAATTGGTAATTCATCTAATTTATAAAATTTTAATTCATCACACTTATCTTTTTCCATAATTGTAATCTCACCATCATACTTTTTACAAGTAAGAAAATAATCTATACTTTCTCTATTAGATATTTTTCTATGCATAACATGAACAATTTCTAAATCTTCTTCCTTTATTTTTATTCCTGCTTCTTCTAAAGCTTCTCTTTTCATCGCTTTTATTACACTTTCATTGCCATCTATATGACCTGCTACAACACTATAATTCCCATCCTCATATCCTGTGTTATATCTTCTTTGTAATAATATTTTTCCATCTTCTATTAATATTAAATGTACTACTGTTACTAATTTAAATCTTTCCATTTCTTCCTCCTTGATATTTTTATTTATTTCTTTTTGGCAATTTATTATTATTTGCCATTCTTTTATTTTCTGATTTTACTCTTCTTTCTAGTTTTTTCAAATCCTCTGCTGGTTTTAAATTTTCTGGCTTTATTCCTCTTTTATTTAGCATTTTTCTTACACTTAAGTTATTATCTATGTGTTCATCTGTTATACTTTCTTCTCCATACATATCTTTTTCAGTTACATTGTAATTTGTCATTTCAGTTGCTAAATTTTTTGCTGCTATTGTAAGTGTTGGTAAAAAATCTGCAAGTGGTCTATTTTCTTTTACACCATATTTTACTTTCATTTGCATAGTATTTAATCCACCAAATAAAGCTGAGTCTCCTTTTGAACGAATTCTTGCAAATCCTAAATCATCTACTCCTCTTTCATAGATATTTTTAGATAATTGTTTTTCTGACTCTTTTAGTTTTTCTCTTGCTTCTAATCGGTTCATTAATTTTATTCTATCTTCTATTATTTCCTGTTTCCTTGTTTGAACTGCAAAATATGTTTGTGCAAATGCTATTTCTTCTTTTTTAGAATCACCATTTTGAGCAATTAAATAACAAGCATATCTTGTAAGCATATAATCTTCTACTTGTCTTTTAGCTCCTTTAGCTAAACTTATCATTTTCGTAACCTCACGAAAATGATTTTCCTTTGGTATTTCAGCATTTTCACATGATTGAATTGCCTTTTTTATTACTTCAATAAAATTTTCCCATCTTTTATAACCAAGTTGAGTCTGTAAATCTCTAGCATACCAAAATTCTATATTTTCTTTTTCTTCTGTATTAATAATAGAATCAAATTTTTCTTTTAATTCTATTAGTTTTGTTTTTTCAAATTCCATGAATATCACTTCTATATAAATACTCATAATAGCATATTAAGATTATTTTTTAGTTCGTTTATTGGTATATTTATTTCACTAATTTATATGATACTATTGTGATATCATTTTAAAACATTTGTTTTATAAAGTCAAGTAACTTTTATCTTTTATCTAAATTATTTAGCTTCATAATTAATAATTGTTCCATTGCTTTTTGAAAACTTAATCCATCTTTATTAAATTTTCTTATAACTGTATATTCACTCTTTTGTTTTTTATAGTTATTATCTTTTGAATTTTTTTCCGTTTTATTTTCCTTTCATAAATATTTTATATAGATAATTACATTGATAAATTTATTTTTCTGTTACTTTATTTCATTTTTGTCAAAAATTGCGATTTGCCATTTCTAAGTAATCCTTACAGCTTCTAGCAAAATTGATATGTGTCTTTTTTGACAGTAAAGGACTGGGCCTCAGCTTATGGCCTATCTTTGTCAGGTTAATATGTGGCTTGAGAGGTATTAGCCAAAGATTAAATTGTAAAATGAATATAGAGGTCGCAAATTGCGACCTCAAAAATTATAGAAACATTTTTCTTGTTTTTATTATTTCTAAATCTGTAAAATATTTTTCATTTTCATTCTCTTTATATTTTGGTATTGGATTAACAAGTACACAATATTTTTCATGTACTGTACCAAGCAAAATTATTATAGGAATAACAAAAAATATAATAGGTGTTATTATAAAAAAAACAGTATCCATGGCGTTTTCCTCCTATCTAATATTAATTTTTTCATTGTGTTACTTATTTATATTTAATAAACCTGCCATAAAGTAGCACAGGAGAATTTTCTACTCATTTTTTATATTTATAATATAACATAATT
>CAPNAQ010000183.1 GCA_948663505.1 uncultured Clostridia bacterium
GCAAAATGGTGGTTTTGTCAATAAAATTCAGGGAGTTCGGCTAAGTGTGGCGAAAATTCATCGTCACGTTTTCGAGAATCCGGGATGTATGTAAAAGATTTATGAGTTCGGTAGGAGTGGATTCTAATGGATTACAAAATACAAAAAAAGTATTGATTTTACAGGATATTTTAAGATTTTGATGAATGATTTTTAAGTGTGATTTTATATATGATTTCTTTCAGGAAATGCAATTTTAGAGCGAGTTCGGGATAATGCTTATTTTTCAAGGGTTTTAGGAGATTTTTAGGTTGAATTTCTGGGTTTTGGAGAGGGGTTAAATTGTCAGAAAATTTATATTGCACTGATTTGTAAGGATTTTGAGGAATGGCACCGAATAAGATTCCGAATTATTTTTGTGAATTGTTTGCTTTTCGGACACAATTTATAGGGGTGACATGTAGATAGAACAGATAGACGGTTTTCGGTAAATGGGTATTTATTTAAAAATGTAAACCTACCGGAGTATAAAACATACAGCAATAGTATTATGGTATGTTTAGGTTACATTTTGTATATTTCTGCGACCTAATACAAACATAATTTCTGTCAAGTAAAAATGCTTGACATTCGAAATATAAACGTACATATGATCTGTAAAGTAATTTTGCTTGACGAGTTCGGTGAGAATGCGACTATTTTAGTAAATACTAAAATAAATATACAATAACTTTAATAAATAATAAAACAGCCACCACTATTTTATCATTACACAATATATTTTAATACATGATAAATATTATAGTAAATAATAAAATAAAACGATTATATTTTACTAAATACTAAAATAAATCATCCCAATCCCATCAAAAATCCCACACCGTGATCATACCATAAACGCATTACAAGCCCCATATAGCTACTTTATACCCATATCCGATACTTTTACCACAAGCACGCAAAACAACACTTAAAATCGCTTATAAAGATAGTATCATCAACCCAAATCATCTATAGTAATACATTTAATCCCTTTAAACTGTCTCAACTGTTTGTCATTTGTGAGCAATAAATCACATTCATTTAACATAGCAGTAGCAATTTGCAAAACGTCCATAGCCTTAAATGCTTTATATTCTGCTCTTATTTTGGCAGCACTCTTTGCAATAGTTTTATCAATATCAACTATTTTAAAATTAAGTGTCTGAATCAGCTTTTCAAACAAAGCAATATATTTAGTTTCATTTACTCTGTATGGGTATACAAAGTATTCCTCTATTGTAATAACAGACGTAATAAATTGTACATCATTATTGTAGCAGTCATTCAAAAAGTTTTTTACTTTATCATAATACAATGGGTTATTCTCATTGCCCTCAATGAAATATATGAATGGTGCAGTATCAATAAATACTTTTTATATCCTGTCATTATCGCGCATTTCCTCCATATATTCATCAACATTTTTCCCACGTTCACTGGGCATGGTAAAGCTATCCCAATCTATCGGCGTTTTAGTCCTGTTGTTTGGTTGCTCCAGCATTGTTACAATAACTTCTATGCCATCATATTCATGTATATCATCATTTTCAATAATAACAGTGTTTCCTTTTACAATACCCTTTACGGCTGTTAACATACTGATTCCCTCCTGATTGTTTGCTTATCTTATTATTATGTCATTCTGTTTTGGTATTAGTAGTATTATCATTATCACTGACATTAAAACCCTTTGCGTTCAAATCTGCCTTTATCAACGCTTTAATATAACTATTTGCCGATTGTCCCGTCTGCTCTAAATATGCCTTTAAACTATCACTGTCTTTTTGCTCATTGGGCGTATATTTAATTGCTATCCTCACACATTTTTTATTATATGTCGCTTGACTTTTTGCGCTATATGCCATAAATAAATTACCTCCAAAAATTATTTTATGATATGTATATTCTTTTTTTGTCCTAATATAGCATCAAAAAGCTATATACATAATACCATTTTATCATTTTATATTCAATCAATCTATTATTTATTCATAACAATTGCATAATAGGTAAAACCTATTGTTCTATGTAAATTAGTAACAATTCACAAACATAAAAAATATAGGTCAACCCTATTGAAAATAGGTCAAACCTATGCTAATCTATAATCACAAGCAAGGCAAACAGCCAAACTTGTAAACAGTCAAGCACTTTAATAATTGAATAAAGGCTTTACACTATGATATAATACCACTTGAAAAGGTGGTGATAACATGGGAGATGACGAAATGAATCAGTTAGAATTTCAATATCTGTTAAGGAGTCAAAAATCAAATTATGAACAGCTTTTAAAAATGACAGAAGATGAAAAACTAATAGAACAAATCAAAATATACATTAACATCAAATAAGTAACTGAATAACCATTATCTAAGGTGTAAAGTCTTTGTTTAATATCAAAGAACTTTGCACCTTTTAATTTTATCAGATAAGGAGCTTCCTGTATAATTTAAATATAGGAAATTCCAAGAAAGAAGGTTGAGAAAAAAATACCTCAGAGTAAAATAAGA
>CAPNAQ010000184.1 GCA_948663505.1 uncultured Clostridia bacterium
TAATTGCTTATGTATACTAAATCTTGTAAATAAATAAAAATATTTGACTATTCCCCCTTTAGTTATATTACCTAATTACTTAGGTCAGTGATGATTTTAATATTATAAATATTATATTGTCTAATTATTTCAAGTGTTTAAAAAGTTTTGATCAAAAAAATAATTATATAACTAAAAATTTGTTTAAAAAAATAATAAATGTAAAAAATGATTAAGAGGAGTGATATATTTGAGAATGAGAAAAAGAAACAGAAATTTGAGAAAAGTAATAATTACATCATTAGTAGCAATAATATTTTTAGTAACAGGAATATATTTGTATAGTACATATTCACAAATAGAAATAAATGAAAATCAATATGTAGCAGAAAAAGTACAATCCACAGTTAATGAACAAACTGTGGAAGATGTTACTGAAAAAAGCCAAAGTGTTGCAGATATGTTAGAAGGAACAATGAAGTGTGTTGTTGGAATTTCAAAATTAAAAAATAATGGAAGTTCTATATTTTCTAGTTCTAATGAAGATTCTTTAGGTTTGGGTACAGGTGTTATTGTTTCAGATAATGGATATATATTAAGTAATGAACATGTGACAGGGGAAAAATACAGTACATGTTATATTACATTAGAAAATGGAAAAAAGTATGATGGAACTGTAATGTGGAGTGATAATGATCTAGATTTATCTATTACAAAGATAAATGCAACAAATTTAAGTTCTATAAGTTTAGGAGATTCAAGTAAATTAAGAGTTGGACAAACGGTATATGCTATTGGAAATCCAATAGGCTTTGAGTTTAGAAGGACTGTTACTTCAGGTATTATAAGTGCAAAAGATAGAACAATAAAATTAGAAGATAAACAAAATGTTTCTTATATGTCAGATTTGATACAAACAGATGCAACTATAAATCCAGGAAATAGTGGTGGACCATTAATTTATCCAAATGGTACCATAATTGGTATAAATACTGTTAAAATATCATCAGCAGAAGGTATTGGTTTTGCAATTCCTGTTAATGTTGTAAAGCCTGTTATAGAGAGTTTTAAGAATAATGGAAAATTTGAACAGGCTACTATTGGGGTATATGCTTATGACAAGGATGTAATTCCTTATTTATCTAATAATATTAGTTTTAACCAAGGTATTTATATTGCAGAAGTTATAAAAAATGGTCCTGCTAGTAATTCAGGATTAAAAGAAGGTGATATTATTTTATCTATTGATGGGGTAAAGCTTAATACTATGAATGATTTAAAGGAATTTGTCTTTAGTAAGAAAGATGGAGATATAGTTTCTTTAGAAGTTTCTAGTGGTAAAGTTGTTAAAAATGTTAATATTACTTTACGGTAAAAAGTAGTGAGGTAGATGAATGGATTAGAGGTATAAAGTTATTATAGACGTTAGAGATCTAATTTTCTTTAAAATTGTATTTTCTAGCATAGTCTTTAGTTTTTGTATTATTTATAAAAACACTAGATTGATTTTGTTTTAAAAATTCAATTATATGATAAACATTTATCCATATTTCATTGTTTCCTTCAACTTGCGATTCATCAAAAATTATTTGCATACCAAAGTGTAAGTGAGGAACATTTATATTATTAATATTTTCTTTCAGACTGTAGCCTGTCATACCAAGATAACCAATGACATCCCCAGCTTGGACTGTAGACCCTTCTACAAGGCCAGCTACATATGGATGATCTTTTCTTAAATGTGCATAGTAATAGTATCTTTTTTTGTCAAAACTTCTAATTCCAATTCGCCAACCTCCATATTGATTCCAACCAATATGTTCAACTGTTCCAGATTCTACCGCTATAATAGGTGTTCCAATGTTTCCCATTAAATCATTTCCTAAATGAGTACGTTTAAATCCATATGATCTAGATGCTCCAAAGTCATCATAATGACTAAAACTGTAATTTTTTGCGATAGGTAAAAATACTTTTATTCCATATTTGTCTTGAAATGCTGTTAGACCATTTTCTCCTTCTGTTTCAATAGAATAATTTCCAATAAATCCTCCTAAGATTGCAGAGTAACTTTCATAATAATAATTATAATATTTCATATCTTTTGTAATTTCATCCATTGTTTTTCCACTGTTTAATTGTGTGATTAGTTTTTCTAAATCATTTTGATTAAATTTTTTAAAGTTTCCACCATTTTTACATGCTAGATATGCTAATAGTTCTATCCAATTATATTTTATTTCTTCATTGTTATTGTGAGATTTAATATCTAATTTTGCTGTTCTATTTAATGCTTCTGATGTTACTTTAAAGTCTACCCATTTTATGTAATCTTTCTGATCTTGTAAGTCTATATTATTTTGAGTGTCCCATAATATAAATGATACATCATTTTTTGAATTTGATATATATATGTAACTACTAGTAAATATTGATATTAGTATTACTAATAGTGTTATTTTTAATTTTCTTTTTGTTATTTTTATGCTTTTTATTATCATTATAACACCTCAGTTAATTATATTGATAATATATTT
>CAPNAQ010000185.1 GCA_948663505.1 uncultured Clostridia bacterium
TATGGCATTTAAGTATAAAAAGTGCCATAGCTGTTATTTTAATTAATTATATTATAAATACTAGAAATATTACCAGTTTGTTCACCAGTTGAGAGAATAATAGGATAATAATTATTTTTAGCCATCCATTCATAAACTTCATAAGAATGATTGCAACTCATAGTATAAGCGTCTTTTAAAAATTGCCTTAATTTTGGATTTGTAGCTTCCATGGAAGCAATGGCATATTCTTTCCCTGCCCTTTTTAATGTTAAAAAATAAGATAATGCAATCTCTCTATCTGTTAAACTTGTAACATTAGTATTTATTGTAATAGGTGCTGCAAGTTTAGAAACTTCAACGTTTTCGGAAAAGATTGAAGTATTAAGTTCAGGTACATTTAACTTACCTGATGCTGTATCTACATTTTTTACAAATTCTACTTTTTTATTGTAATCTTCTACATGTATTGGAAAATGGGCACATAATATAGATTTTAATTCTTCATTTGTAACTTGATTTTTAAATAATGACATACATGTTATTGTATTAACACAGCTTGTAATTAATTCATTTAAATAACTTAATTCACATATTGTTAATTTCATATTAAAAATTCCTTTCTTTTTGTAGGTATATGACAAAATACCTTCAAATTTTTAATATTATAACCAAATAAATAATAAATATACAGAAGTCTAATGATAATAAAAATTAAATATTTTAGAGAATCTTGCACTAAAATGAAAAAAATATAAAATCTGATTAAGAATCTATTGACTTTTTGAAAAAAGATGGTAAAATTATAAAAAATGTCAAAATAGGGGGAATAAAAATGCAAGAAAGAAGAATTAATTTTAATCCAGCACCAATGCCATTAGCTACAATTATGGGAAATATAAAAAATGTTAATAGAGGTGGGTTAGATTTACAACCGGAATACCAAAGAGATTTTGTATGGAATCAAGATTTTAAAGAAAAATTAATTTATAGTTTAATAAAAAGATATCCTATAGGAAATATAAGTATAAGAAACCTTGAAGAACTAAATGATAAAGGAGCAAGAAGTGAAGTCGTTGATGGTCAACAACGTTTAACAACAATTCTTAACTTTGTTACTGGAAACAAAGAAAATGAATATAATGGATTTAAAATTGGAAATGAATATGCAAGAAAAATTATCAATGAAATAATAGAGTACATGGGAGAATATGAAGATAATAAATTATATAAATTAAAAAAGAAAATTGAAAATAAAGGAAATATATCGATAAAATATGATGATTTACCAAATATAATAAAATCAGATATTGATACATATCCATTATCTATATCCTACATATCTAATGCTACAACTAAGCAAATATCTGAATATTTTAGATTTTTACAAAATCAAGAAGCTTTACGTGCAGGGGAAATAATGAAATCATTTCCACATACATTTTTAGAGAAATATTTGGATGAAATAAGTGATAAAAAAACATTACTTAAAATATTAAATTATGAAGATAAACGATTAGAATTTGATAAATTATTTTATTCTATAATAGGACTTTTTGATAGGCAAATTCCGTTTGGAAGTCAAGACAAGAATATAAAAAAATATGTATTTGAAAAACGAAGTGAGTTAGATGCAGATGTTGAGGTATATGTAAATAACATGATAAATAATTTAAATAAAATAATTAAGTTACAAAATTATAGTAATAATTTTATACCTACAAAAAGATATTTAAAATTATTATTATTGCTAACTGCATATAATAACATAAATTTTGATAATGCAAAGAACATATTAATTAAATTAGAATATATTGATAGAAGACTTGCAAAATTCAGCTCTGTTTATGAAGATTCATTGTTATCAGCATTTAATAACAACAATGATTTAATAAAAGAGTATAGAAAATATGCTGAAATTTGTGTCAGAACACATAATTTAGATAAAGTAATTGCTACAATAGAAAAATTACCACAAACAATATTAAATTGTCCTTTTGATAATTAATGAACTTTAAGGAGGGATTTAAATGAATTATGATTTAGGAAAAAGGTTAAAGATGCAAAGACTTATAAGTAAAAGAGTAACACAAGAAAAAATGGCAGAAGATTTAAATATAATCAGATCAAAAGTATCTAATTGGGAAACAGGAAGAAGAGAAATGAGTTTATATGATGCTATAATTGTTAGTAATTACTTTAATGTAAGTATGGATAATTTATTTAATAAAAAAGCATTGAATTCAGAAGAGTTTATAAAAATAGCCAAAAGATATTTTGAAAATAATAATATATCATTAGATGAAAAGAAAGAAACTTTGAAGAAAATGGTTTATTTTAAAAGTGAAAGTGAAGTAAAAGAAATTATATAATGATACAAAATGACTCAAAAAGTTTATTAATGCAAACATTTTTCGTCAAATATTATATAGAATTATTAGAAAAAGAGATTTATAATAAATATATCAAAATACATATGAAAAGAAGGTGAAAAA
>CAPNAQ010000186.1 GCA_948663505.1 uncultured Clostridia bacterium
ATTACTTATCTTGGTTATTTCATTATTTATCTTTGTTTCATATTTTGTATGTAATATTGTTTCTTTATATTGACTACATATTTTTTCTATAAATTTATTTATAGCTTTTTGTTGAGTTTCACTTATTTTTACTCCCTCTAATGATTTTTGTATATTATTTTTTAAGTTCTCTTCAATTTCTTGAGTATCAATTTCTTTATATGTTTCATTATAAATATTTGATATGATTATTTTAGTATCTTTCTTTATTTTATCTTCTGTTACTATATTTACTATTACATCTTCTTGTAATCCTGATTGTAAAATATAATTCTCAAAATTTGACTGAATTTCTTTTTTTGTTTGTGAATAATAGTTAGATTGATCTAATTTATCTAATATGTAAGTTTTATTTAAAATTGTTGCATTAACTATATTAATTAATATTAATATACTTATCAATACACTCAACATCATGATTAATACAATTTTTATTATTTGTATTAATATTTTCATTAAAATCCCCCTTATATATTTATAAAACCAAATAATATTAATTTTAAAAAATGAGTTTGACAGTGAGCTGTCATTCACTTTAAGACATTATTATAGTGTGTAGATTAAATAATATCTTCTAGTTGTGCATATATTACATATCTTTGAGTAGCATAACCTATATTATTAAAAGGATAGCATGTATAAATCATTAAAATTTCCTTATCTTTTTGTATTGGTAATTTATCAACTTCTGTTTCTTTAATAAGCTTCATATCATAAATCTTATATGTATATTCTCCATAATTAGTCTTTACTTTTATGACATTTTCTTTCTGTAATTCCGAAAATTTTCTAAAAACATTCACTGAATTATGACCCATGTAAATTATTGAGCCTCCTTCTCCTGGAAAATAACTACCACTAGAATGACCTACTCCTTTTTTTAATATTTCTAATGTATCTCCAAAATATATTGGAAGATTAACATTTATTTTAGGAATTTCTATTGTAGCATATTGTGTTCCATATTCAGGATAATTTATTAATTTACTAGTTATTTTATCAATTTCTATTTCCTCATTTTCGTCTGTATTTTCCACTTTTAAAGCAATTTGATTTACTAATTCTATTAAGTTACTAATTTCTTTACCACAATATAAATAAATTCCAGTACAAATTATTAATACAATAAACAAAGCAACTATTAAATCTATAATAGTTACTTTAATTATATTTTTAACATTTTTCATAAGATTCTTTATACACCAACCTTATTTTTTTCTATAAAAATTGTAACTAGGACCATTAATACAACTAAATATACACTTGTATTTAGTATGTTATTACCTGTATATGCTAATTTACCAGCATTTGACATTGTAACTACTTCAATAAGCTTTCCTTTAGAACTATATATTTCAACTTTATTTTTATAAAATACTAATTTTAATTCAATAATATTTGCTGCCTCTTGTGCTATCTTCTTTATTTTATTTTTAGCTTCTTTGGATAATTTTGTAACATCTCTTACATTCTCTGTTTTTATTACTTCTATTATTTCATCTGCTTTATTTAAAATTTCCTTAGCTTGTTCATCTGTTACTTCATTTTCAGATAAATATCTTTCAACTTTTACTTTTTCTGCTTCTGTTGCTCCATATTCTTTAAATTTTGCATATAATTCTTCTGCAAGTGTCTCTTTTGTAGCTTTTACTGCACTTATTGTTAATATTATAGTTAACATTACTATTAAACTTATAAATATCTTTTTCATTTGAATCACCTTTTCTTTAATTTTATTCACTTAAATTTATTATACTATTGTATGAAATTTTTTACAATATCTTTTATTTTATTTTTATAATTGTAATATTTCCGAAACATTGTTGTAATATAATTATTCATATTTAGTTTCCAATTCTTTATTATTTGTATTTATATTCTTTTCTGAAACAATTCCATTCATTATCAGCAATATCGGAAAAGTAACTGCCTCATGTCTAACCCATGAACCAAAATCAGGTTCAAATGTTGCTGATGTAAGTATAAATCCAATAAATAAATATAATACAATATTTTGAACTTGATTATTTTTCCCATAATTTTTTAAAGCTTTAATAAAAGAGATTGTTATAACAAATTGATATACAACAAACATCAAATATTTTGGTCCCTTAATCAATAATTCAACTGGGAAAAGAATTCTTATCAATAATAATAAATAATTAATTCCAAATAATATTAAATTATCACCATTTATTACATTTCTTATATCTGTCGCTGCTGTACTTACCCTTGTCCTTACTCTAACTAATTCTGTATATATATCAGGCACGATATATTTACTAAAAATTAATATTAAAATATAGGTTACAATAATTATTACTGATATTAGTATATATTTATTTAAATAAACTTTATCTTTGATTAAAAATTTGAATATATATTTGAATTCATACATAAATGCT
>CAPNAQ010000187.1 GCA_948663505.1 uncultured Clostridia bacterium
AAATAGAATATAATAATACTATTAATAATATAAAATATGCAGATAACAATATAGAACGAAATATAAAAAATAGTTTTGAAATATGGAATAATGCTTATAACAATAAAGATTTAAAGATAATGAAACAACAAGCAGATAAAATATCATCAAATATTAAAAAATATATGAATTTAGATAAAGATGTAGTACATAATGCAACATATATAATAAGTAAAACAAAATATTTAGAAGGAAAAAATAATAAAAAAAAAGGCTTAGAAATGTCAGATATAGAAGAAGAACTATTAAAAAAATTTGTTAATGAAGAATTACAACCAGAACCACAGATGAGTGAAGAACTTGAAAAAATTATAGAAAAATATTCCTATTTAGCAGAAAGAGAATATTCATTAGATGAACAAGGAATACAAGAAATGAATAAATTGCAAGAAAAAATACAAGCTCAAGCAAAAATAGAAAATATAGATATAAATACAATGTTTGGAAATCCAGACACTTCTGAACTAGAAAAGATATTAAAAGAAATACAGAAAGGACTTAAGAAATGTTAGTTATAAAATCATTATTTATAGATAGATTTAAAGGATTTAATAATATTGAAATAAATTTTAATACAAGTTTGTCAGTTATTGTTGGAGAAAATGGTACAGGTAAAACAACCATATTAGAAACAATTTTCAATATGTTATCTGGTAAAACAGAGTATTTTAAATTAGATGAAAAATTCACTTTTATCACATTACAATTTGAAACAGATTCAAAACATTATACTTTAACATATAAAAAAGATGAGGAAATAAAAATTATATTAAATGATAAAAATGTATTAAAAGATGAAATTCAAAATCAATTTAAAGTTATATATTTGCCGTCAGAAAGTACATTTAAAGATAAAAAAATAGAAGGTGTTAAATTATTACAAGATGAAGGGAAAAATATAATTTTAGATTCAGAAACAATGAGTAATAGACTAAAACAGTTTTTATTAAATCAATTTTTTAAAGATTTAAATGATATGCAAAAAGGAATACAAGAGGAAGCAATTAGAATAAAGAAGTTTAAAAAATTGTATAATGAATTTTTTATTGATAAAGAATTTATTGAAATAAATGATGATATATTTGAACCAATATTTAAAGACAAAAAAACGGGAAGCTTATTAAAGGTAAATGAGTTAAGTTCAGGAGAAAAGCAGATATTTTTTAGAGGAGGTTCATTATTAGAAAATATTGAAGATAACACTATTGTATTAATAGATGAGCCAGAAATAAGCTTGCATCCAGAATGGCAACAAAGAATTTTAGAATTTTATAAGAATATTAACCAAGACAATCAATATATTTTTTCAACTCATTCACCACATATAGTTTCTTGTTGTAAAATGGAAGAATTGATTGTTTTACATAAAGAAGATGATGGGAAAATAGTGATAAATAAAGATATAGAAAATCCTTATGCATTACCAACAGATTTATTACTTTTATCAATATTTAATTTAAATACAATTAGAAATCAAAAAGTAGAAAAAATAATAGACAGATATAAAGAACTATCTTCAAGAGAAGAATTATTAAATGAAGAAGAACTACAAGAGTTGCAGAAAGTGAAAAAACAGATGAAAGAGCAAGCTAATCCAAAAGATATTGAAATAAAATATTTAGACCAAGAACCAGATACAACCGAGCTAGAAGAAATATTAAAGGAACTAGGTGGTAATATAGATGCATAAAGTTAAAAGAAATAAAGCACCAATAGAACTTCAAAATAAGAATAATAAAATAAAAGAAATGGATGCTACCCAAATTGATACCACAAGAGAGTGGGAAAAGTTTTCAAAATCTAAGTTAAAAAAAGAAACTTTAGAAAGTTTACAAAATATGTATTCATTTTGCTGTGCATATTGTGAGGGACAAGTAGAAAATGTAGCAAATGGTCATATTGAACATCTAAAACCAAAATATTTATTTCCAAAATTGATTTTTGATTATAATAATTTACACTATTCTTGTCCAAAGTGTAATACTAATAAACAAGGAAAATATGATGAAAGAATGATAGACCCTTCTGTTGATGATCCAGAAGAGCATATATATTTCAAAGGGAATTTTGCAAAAGCATATGATGAACGTGGTCAAATAATGATTGATATTTTAAAATTGAATGATGTAGAAAGAACAAGAAGTAAGGCAAATTTATTAAATGAATTAGATGAAGATATAGAAGTAGTAATTAAGAAAAAAGGTAATATTGAAAATATGTCAAAAGATTTATTGTTAGATTTTAGAAATCAAATATTAACAGCAATTATTAAAATTGAAAAGCATTCTTGTCATGGTTCACAATATTGTACTATGTGTAAACAAAATTTCGCAAAAAAATTAAAACTTTTAAAACAAATGGCAAAACTGGTTGAACAAAAATTATTAATATTATAT
>CAPNAQ010000188.1 GCA_948663505.1 uncultured Clostridia bacterium
TAATCTTTATAAAAAAGTGTAAAAAAATGTGTCTAAATACTTGACCTAAATCCAAGTACACTTAGTGTACTTACTTAAAAATCAATACTTTATTAGCTTAAACAGAAAAAAGGGAAAAAAACGGGAATTGAACTTTATAGAACAGCATAATATAATCGTATTATCAAAAAATGTAAAACATTTAAGTCAGTCGAAGCTAGCCGACTGGTTTTTAATTTGTAGAAAATTATATTTTCTACAAATTAAAAGAGTTACATTGCACAGAAAATTTACTTTGTAAATTTTCGCGTCGACAAATCTTTACGCTTTTTAAGACCTTAAATAAATATTGTAAAAATTCAAGTTATATCAAAAGCTCTTGCAAAGCGAGATTTGTCAGTGCCTTTTTTGAAATTTAAATTATTCAAGGAGGAGGATTTTTATGTTGTATGAAGTCAATTTTGATAATACAAAAAACATCAAATTAAATGAAAATATTTTTAATTGCAGTATAAAAATAGCAATACTAAACAAAACATTTAATGCAGGACTAATTAAAGAAAACAGATATTTAGAATTAAAGCAAAATATATTACAAGAATATAATTTAACTCATATAGGTATTTGAAAATTTAATGTTTTGATGTATAATAGTATGTGCCTATGCAAGAGTAAGTACAGAAAAAGAAGAGCAAATAAACAGCTATAATTCTCAACTAAAGTATTATGAAGAAAAAATAAAAGCAAATAAGGATTGGAAATATGTTGGCATTTATGCAGATGAAGGAATAACAGGAACACTAGACTATAAAAGAGATGGCTTTATGAAAATGACGCAAGATGCAACAAATAACAAATTTGATATAATAATTACAAAATCAATATCGAGATTTGGAAGAAACAAAGTAGATATCTTAAAATATGTAAGACTACTAAAAGAAAAAGGAATTGCTTTTACTTTGAAGAAGAAAGAATTAATACTTTAGAAATATCAGGAGAAATCATGCTAACAGTATTAAGTGCAATGGCACAACAAGAAAGCGAAAATATATCTTCTCATGTGAAATTAGGCTTGCAGATGAAACAAAAAAGAGGAGAACTAATTGAATATAATGGTTGTTTAGGATATGTATATGATAAAGACACAAAAGAAATAACAATCAATTATGAAGAAGCAGAAATAGTAAGATATATTTTTGAAAGATACTGTCAAGGAGTAGGCTGTACAACTATTGCAAAAGAACTAACAAATATGAAATACAAAACACCAACAGGAAAGAAGAAATGGCACGAGTCAACAATAAGAGGTATTCTAAAAAATGAAAAATACAAAGGAGATGTCTTACAAGGAAAAACATATACAACAGATCCAATTTCACATAGAAGAGTAGTTAATATGGGAGAAGAAAATCAATATTATATTGAAGAACATCATGAGCCAATCATCTCTGAAAGAATGTTCAATCAAGCACAAGAAATTTTACAAAAGCGAGGAGGAGTTCGAGGTTCTGGAAGAAGAAAAGGCAACTTTAGTAGAAAATATCCTTTTAGTAGTAGATTATATTGTGGCTTTTGTGGCAGTTTATTAACAAGAAGAAATTGGCACTCTGGAACGAAAAATAATATTACAGTATGGCATTGTATGGAATTTGTAAAACACGGAAAAGAAAATTGCCTACACTGTAAAGCTATGAAAGAAAGCATTATAGAAGAAGCATTTACAGAAAGTTATAAACTACTATGTAATAATAACAAAGAATTAATCCAAACATTCTTAAACGAAATGGAAGAAATTATACAAGAAGAAAGTAACGAAAGTTCTATTAATAGATTAAAGGAAGAAAAGCAGATTTTAAAAGAAAAAATAGACAAGCTAATTGATTTAAACTTAAATGGAACAATAACATTAGAAACATTACAAGAAAAGAAAGCAAAATTACAAAATAAAATCAACCAAATAGAAAAAGAACAAGAGCATTTACAAGTAGAATTAGAAGATTCAATTAGTTTAAATCAAGGATTAAACAAGTTTAAAACATTATTTAAAGATAACGAAATCATGCTAGAATTTGATAAAGATGTTTTTGAACTAATGATAGAAAAAGTTATAATAGGAGAAAAGGAAAGTAATGAAAATATAAATCCAAGAGTCATAACATTTATCCTAAAATCTGGGAACGAAATTAAATGCAAAGATGATAAAAAAGAACAAGGAAATCAACAGTCATCATACGAGGTAAGTCAAAACTATCTACAGCCTGTGTGTGAGCCATGTGGAGTGCGTGGCAGTGCTTAACCTTAAATAGCTTTGAAATTATTTATACTGTAAGAATAGAATGGTTAAATGTTAGAAAATTTATTTTCTATATCTAACTAAAATCTAACCAAAGTATAATTTTAATTAAATATAATAAAAATTTTGAAAAATTGTAAATAACTAAAT
>CAPNAQ010000189.1 GCA_948663505.1 uncultured Clostridia bacterium
TTTACAGCTATTTTTTTACATGTATATTTTGTACAAATTTTAAAATACTATAACAAAAGGTGCATAATTAAAATTTATGATCTTTTAAATTATAAATATGCTCTACTTTTATTTTTTAAAGGAGGAAAAGTACATGAATAAAAAATTTTTTGTTTCTTTAGCAATATTATTATGTTTAGTTTTTTCTTTTTCTATGTGTTTTGCAGCAAATGAATTAAAATCTGCAGCAGATGGCGCTAGAAATTTTGTTGGTGGTGTAGAAAATAAAGTTGAAGATGCAGCAAAAGATGTTTCTAATGCTTCAAAAGATGCTACTGGTTCCATAGAAAATGGATTGAATTCTTCAACAGATAATAAAATGTCAACTGGTGTTACAACAAATAATAATAACAATAATGGAAATTATAATTCTACAAGAACATCTACAGATAGTACTACAATAATGGGTATGACTTCTACTGGTTGGACTTGGCTTATTATTGGTATTGCTGCTATTGCTATAATTGCTGTTGTTTGGTATTATTCAATGCAGTTTACAAATAATAAACGTAATGATGATTAATTTTATATTTAAATTTCGGTTTTTTATTTTTAATATTATATTTTTTTACAAAAAACCGAAACTTAAAAATTTTATATAATTGCAGTTTTGGATTTTTCGTGTTATACTAAATAAAATTTTAGTTATAAAACTAAATTCTCAATTGGAGGTTTTTAGATGAATAATAAATTAATTGCGAAAAATCCTACTGCTTTTCATAATTATGATATTAATGATAGATTAGAGGTTGGTATTGTTTTAAGTGGTACAGAGATAAAATCAATAAGAAGCGGAAAAGCCAATTTAAAAGATAGTTATGCAATTATAAGAAATGGTGAAGTATACATAGTTGGTATGCATATTAGTCCCTATGAACATGGGAATATTTTTAATAAAGATCCATTAAGAGATAGAAAATTATTACTTAATAAAAGAGAAATAAATAAGTTGATTGGTCTTACTAAACAAAAGGGTTTTAGTTTAGTTCCTTTAAATATGTATTTTAAGGGTAATCTTGTTAAACTTGAATTAGGTGTTGGTAAGGGTAAAAAACTTTATGATAAACGTGAAGATATTGCTAAGAAAGATGCTGAAAGACGAATCAAACAGCATATGTCTTTAAAAACTTAGAAAATAGAAATTAGAAGTTAGATGTTGGAGTTAAAAATTTTATTATAAATCCATGTTCTAACTTCTAATATATTTTGTACTACTTTATTTTTTTAATACAGCTATTAAGCCTTATTTGCTGAACCAAATACATTTTCAATTTTGTATTTTACAGTTTCTTTGATTAATTCTCTTGCATCACCTAAATATTTTCTAGGATCAAAAGAATTTGGATTTTCTGCAAAAGCCTTTCTGATACCTGCAGTCATTGCTAATCTTAAATCTGTATCTACATTTATTTTCGATACTCCTGAAACACTTGCTTCATGTAATATTTCATCAGGAACACCTTTTGCTCCTGGTATATCTCCACCAAATTTATTACACATATTTACTAATTCTGGTATTACTGTTGAAGCTCCATGTAATACTATTGGTGTATTTGGAATTCTTTCTTTAATTTCTTTTAAAATATCAAATCTTAACTTTGCTTCTCCTTTAAATTTGTATGCTCCATGACTTGTACCAATTGCTATTGCTAGTGAATCACATCCTGTTCTTTTTACAAATTCTTCTGCTTGTGCTGGATCTGTATACATAGCGTCATTTGCTGATACATTTACATCATCTTCTATTCCTGCAAGTTTCCCAAGTTCTGCTTCTACTGTTACTCCATGCATATGTGCATATTCTACTACTTTTTTTGTTATATTTATATTTTCTTCAAAATCATATTTTGACCCATCTATCATTACTGATGTAAATCCATTATCAATACACATCTTCGCTGTTTCAAAATCTGGTCCATGGTCTAAGTGTATTGCTATTGGAATATGTGGGTATTCTTCTACTGCTGCTTGTACCATTTTCATTAAATAATTTATTCTTGCATATTTTATTGCACTTGATGATACTTGTAATATTACTGGTGAATTTGTTTCTGCTGCTGCATCTACTATTCCTTGTATTATTTCCATATTATTTACATTAAATGCTCCTATTGCAAATCCTTCTTTCATTGATTTTTCAAACATTTCTTTCGTTGTTACTAATGCCATTCTATATTCCTCCTCTTTAATATTTTATAGCTTTATTTTATTTCTAAAATTAAAATCTGTCAATGGCTTTTTATTTTTTAAGTTTCAGTATTTTATCTTTTTATTTGATTATAGAAAAAAGATATATCTTAAATACCTTGAAAACAGAGCTGAATAATATA
>CAPNAQ010000190.1 GCA_948663505.1 uncultured Clostridia bacterium
ATGTAAATCATTCAAAACAAGAAATGTTAAAATTAATAGAAAAATGGGAAAATGCTAAAAATCAAAATATAAGAAATGAAGTAATATAAAGTAAAATTAAATTTAAGAATATTTTTTAAAATTACAAAAGAAATGAAATAACAGAATTGTAAAACGAAAAACACTTACTCATGTAAGTGTTTTTTTATAATAGAAAAGTAATGTTAAATTTCTATTATATAAAATACATTTAAAACAAATTGTTCTTTCTAAAAGGAAGGTGAGAAAATGGCAACAATAATGACATCAATAAAAATACAAGATGCAGTGACACCAGCATTTTATTCAATAAATACAGCATTAAATATAGTATTAAATAATTTTGAAAGTTTACAAAGTATAACACATAATGCAATAGACATATCAAACATACAACAGGCAAGAGAAGAATTAAGAAATACAAGTTCAGAAATAATAAAGGTAGAAGAAAATGTAAAAAAAGCAAATAATGAAACCAATAAAATGCCACAAAAGTTTAATGAAGCTACTAATTCAGCAAAACATTTATTAAATAAAATAAAAGATATTACTGTAGATATAGGTGGTATGACAACAGTAAAAAAAATATTAAATTTATCAGACAAAATGACAAATACTACAACACGTTTAAATATGGTTGTAGATGATGGGGGAAGTGTTGAAGAATTAGAAAATAAAATATTTGCAAGTGCACAAAGATCAAGGGCAGATTATATGGATACAGCAAATACAATTGCAAAATTAAGTATTAATGCAGGTAATGCATTTAAAACTAATGATGAAACAATTGCTTTTGGAGAATTATTAAATAAACAATTCGTTATAGCAGGTTCAGAACAAAATGAAATAGCAAGTGCAAGTTTGCAATTAACACAAGCATTAGGAGCAGGAATACTTAGAGGAGAAGAATTAAATGCAATATTTAGAGCTGTACCTCCAATAATACAGAACATAGCTGATTATCTTAATGTTGATATAGAAAAAATAAAACAAATGGCATCTGAGGGAAAAATAAGTGCAGACATTATAAAAAATGCTATGTTTGCAAGTGCAGATAGTATAAATCAGAAATTTGATAGTATGCCTATAACTTGGACTCAAGTATTAAAACAAATTAGTAATGTAGCATTAAAAATGTATCAAGTAATGTTAAAAAAAATAAATCAAATAGTAAATAATAAGGAAACACAGAAAATTATAAATGGAATAATAAGTGCAATTTCTGCTAGTGTTCCAATAGTAAATAAATTGTTAGATGGAATAATCAATATAGGAAATTTTATAGTAGATAATTGGTCTTGGATAGCTCCTATAATATATGGAATTGTAGCTGCATATATAGCTTGGAATTTAGCAAGTGGAATTACTAATGTATTGTTAGGAGCACAAGCATTAGCACAGTTTGCTTTAGCAACAGCAACAGGAGCTAAAGCAGGTGCAGATATTATGGCAACTGCTTCACAATTAGGATTAAATAGTGCTATGTTAGCATGCCCAGCGTTTTGGATAGCATTAATAATTATTGCATTAATAGCTGTACTTACATATTTGTGGTTTACAAATGATAAAGTTGCAAAGTTTATGATTCAGGCTTGGGATTCATTAGTAATTGGAGCTATGGCATTAAAATTGAGTGTTGTTGCAACATTTTATGCAATAATACTAGGAGCGTTAACTATGTACCAAGGATTTTTAGGCGTAAAAATGGGGTTACAAACAGCTTTTTATATGATAGTATTAGGTGCACAAACTATGCAATTAGGTTTTCAAGGTGTTTGTGAAGGAATTGTAAATGCTTTTATTTGGATGTATGATAAAATTAGAAATATATTAAGTAAATTTGGAGTATCTTTAGGAGAGATTAAACCTGTAGATTTTACAAGTAATACAGTGAATGCTATAAGTAATACTATGTCGGATTATGCAAATGCTGTATTAGATACTTACGGACAAATAGAAGATACTAATGCAAACATTGCCGAATATAAAGGAAAATTAAATGATCTAACATATAGTGGAGCTACAGAAATTCAAAATAAAGTTAAAGAGAATGTACAAACACTTGATGATAGAGTGACACATAGAAATGATTGGCTAAATAGTGCACAAGAAGCGTTACATAATGCTATTAGTACAGAATCAAATGTTCCTGTTGCAACAGATTTAGAAAACATTGCAGGAAACACAGGCAGTATAGCAGGAAATATAGGAGACATTAAGAATTCACTACAGGTAGCAAAAGAAGACCTACAATATTTAAGAGACATAGCAGAAAGAGACACAATAAATAGATTTACAACAGC
>CAPNAQ010000191.1 GCA_948663505.1 uncultured Clostridia bacterium
CCTTTTTTAACTATAACTTCTTTAAGTTTCTAATTCTATTATATGAAATTGTTTATATATAATATTTAAACCTAAAATTACTGTACAATTATTTGTAAATTTAAAATATGCCTTTGAATTAATAATAAATCAATAGATGTAGGCTTCAAAGCACTTTTTCTAATAATACTAGCCTTTATAAAAACATCTTTTAAAGGTTGAATTTCTAAAATATGTCTTTGAATAACCAATAAATCCACACTATTTATTTTACCATCACCATTTGAATCACCATATAAAATAAACTTATACACTCTTAAAATCTTGCCATCCTCTTTAACACGAACTTTGCAGCCAGTTCCGATTAAATCATTATCATCTAACAGTTTATTTTCATAATTAACAATTTCAATTTCTAAATTAGAACTAATCAATTCTTTAATATCTTGTACTGTATTTTTTTTATAATCAATTCCACTTATTTCTAAGCTATTTACTAATAATGATTCATCAAAATGTATTTCTGAATCATCCATTTTTCTTACAACATAAACTTTACATTCATCTTTTATATTTGGATTTTCATTTGATGTGCCAATTATAGCAACTTCCCCTTCCTTAAGTGCTGTAATAGTTCCTGTATCATTTACTGTTGCAACAGTTTTATCTGTAGTAGTATATATAATAGTTTTGTCATTAGCATCTACAGGCTCAATATACCCATTTATTTTAAATTGATCACCTATTTGCATGTATATTTCTTTTTGATCTAATTGTATTCCTGTAACTTTACTATATACTTGTATTTCTATTTGGCTTTGCACATCATTTTCTTCAGCTTTAACAGTTATAATGGCAGTCCCTGAACTTATAGCTTGAATATTTCCTTTATCATCAATAGCAGCTACTTGCGTATTACTAGATTTAAATAATAACTTATGATCACTTGCTTCTTGAGGTGTAATTGTAATTTTTAGTTGTTTTCTTTCTCCTCTCTGTAATGTAGAATTATCAATTGAAATATCTATTTTTTCAATTTGTACAGGAGGGACTTCTGTTACATATGATTGATAAATATATCCTATAATTCCATTTTCAAGTATAACTTTATCCCATCTCTCACCTGATTGTCTTCCTTTTTGAATTCTTGTCATTTTATCTTGCTCTGTTATAGTTGTTATTATTTCATATGTTGTTGATGGACCTGTTCTTACATTAACATTTGTTGTATTGCAATATACTTTTGTATTATCCTCTGTAAAATCATTTTTATTTATATTTGGACTTTGTGTTGGAATTGTTGGCATATTGTTAAAAACTGGTATTATAAAGTTCATTGATGTATTTAATAATCCACTATTTTCATATCCTTTGTAAATTGATCTTGATTCACTATAAGGAGCTAAAACATTTGTCATATATTGATGCCAAAATAAATCTGATCCTCTATCATCATTAACATCAAACTTTTGTAAATAAATAGTATTTTGTCCAATATTAATATAACTTGAACCAATAAAAATACCTCCACCTGTAATAGCTCTTTCTTTTGTATTCCAAGGTATTAAATATTTATTTTTAGTTTCTTCACTAGCTCCTTTCCCATCTTTTGCATATTGTAATCCTTTTTTTATAGCTCCCATTGGTTCTGATGAACTTGTTGCTCCAATATTATAAAAATTATACAAGCCTTCAAAACCTTGAACTTTTCCACTAATTGATGAATGTGATAAAAAAGGTCCAACTTCCTGTTTAATTCTAGATGCCAAATGATATGAGCTTACATATGAAGTTTGTCCTCCTCTTAAAATTAAGTCTGAATATTTTTCATTCATATTTATTATATTTCCACTACTATTTAAATAAGATACTTTTGTATTATAAAACTCTGTTCCATATAATATCTTTTCAATACCTTCTAAATTATTAGTTTGTTCATCATATGACAATCCTTCAAATTGAAAAATACGAACTTCATTTAAAAAATTTCTTGGATCCATACAATACTCAACAGCTTGTTTTGAACTATCTACCCAACCACTGTCAACTTCAACATTATATTCACCTGGTGTGAGATTTTTCCAACTATCAGAGTAATTTTTTGGAACTAAATTTTTTCCAAAAACATTTTCCTGACTTACAGAATAATCCCAATCTAAATTTGTATATAATGCTGTAAATTTCCAATTAGGATGCTTTTTAGAAAGTTCTCTTAAATATGGCTGATAACTTGTAGGAAAATTTTCTATACCATTTAATTTTGTAGATGCAACTACTTTAGAATATATAAAAATGCTTAGTGATACTAACGATATTATAAT
>CAPNAQ010000192.1 GCA_948663505.1 uncultured Clostridia bacterium
GCAAGAGCAGTTTGTTTTTGATAATTTAATATTATAAAAATTATTTTTATTACTTTGCACAAAATTTTTTTAGCATTACTTAAGTAATTTATAACATTTTTATAATCAAAGTTTATTCTTAAATATATATACCTAGAAAACCACAAGAGTGTCCCAAAATGAGACACTCTCGTGGAAAGCATTTTTTGTAAAAAATTTACACTTTTTTAATGGAATTTTACATTGCCATTTTTAGATGTAACATTGCCAGATGCTGTATATCTTCCATTTAAACTTGGGCTGTTTTTGCAACTGCCGTTCTTAGAATCAACTGATACTTTAGAATTAGCAATATCCCCAATACTTACATCAGCATTTCCATTTTTGCTTGCTATGTTCAGTATTACATCGCAGTATGCTTCGGATTGAACTTTGATATTTCCATTTTTGCAGTCTACAGTTAAAGCTTGAAATATTGCTGACACATTAACGTTTCCACTTTTGCTGTTAACTGTAATAGTATTAGCAGTAACTGGAGACTGTATATTGATACTAGAATTTTTACATTCAACAGAAATCTTTTCTAATGGTTTATTTGGAATTTGTATGTCAAGTACCAATCCACTGCCATAACTAGAGCGATTAATAACAATTGAACTTTCTCCAAATATAGACATATTGTTATAGTTTATTGAATTACCTACTGTTTCCGCAGACAGATACACTTCATCACCATTCTTAATCATAGACAGCTTAATGTCTCCATTTGTTATAGCTGAACCATGCAGGTGAGCTGTTATGTCTTTTGTGGTATTACAAGCAGTCACATTCACTTTGACACTACTTTCAATAGTAATCCGCTTAACGCCATTTGCTGATTCTCTTTTAGTCTCATCAAACTTTTTGCTAGAAGTATCTTCGTATAAATCTCCGCTGATTACCTGCCCATTTACGATAGTTACATTACCAGAATAGATTTTTCCATTAATATTGATCATAATTTTACCTCCTAAAATTGTATTACAATAATTATTAGATACAATACAGAGAAAATGTTGCTTTAGGAATCCTGTATTTAATACTATTATACCACATTATGTTAAATAATGCAAACCATCCATAATTCCAATATTCAATTTAAAACGTACTAACCCACTTTCAGCTAGTACCTTTTACTTTATCTTTCCCTAACTTTAGGATAAAGAATTTTTGAAATATCCTCTTTTGTTATAATTTTTCTATTTAATGTTTTACCGAAAGGATTTACTATTTCTGTAAAATATTTCTTTCCTTCTTTTGCTAGTGCTACTCCTAAACTAAAAGCTGTTGTTGTCTTTCCTACTCCACCTTTTTGATTAGCTATTGCTATTGTTTTGCATTTTGACATAGTATAATTTCTCCTTTCCTTAAATTTTTAGCTTGCAATACGTTTTTTGTATTTCAAGCTATGTACTTAAATGCAAAAAGCAAATTGACTTTTTATCATCAATTTGCTTTTTATATGTTTATATTTAATTGATATTTATCTAATATCTCTATTTATTTTTTGTCTGTCTTTTATTCTATTTCCTCGTTGTATTTTTGATACTTCTTTCCATTTAAAGTCATCTATATTGTCTATATCTTTCTTTGTTATTTCCTGATATTCTTGTTTTATAATTTCATCACATCTTGTTAATCCAAATAAGGTAAATCTGTTTTTCCCATTTCTAATCACTATCCTTTTAGTCAAAATTTGATTTGACAAAAGTAAAAAAAATGTATATAATATATATAGAAAATGAGAGCCACAGAAATGTGTGCTACCATATATAGGATAAACACCACATAGCTTGGCGAAGCATACTGTGGTGCATTTTTTTTATTTGCTCAAAATGATAACCAAAGTTATGATTAAGGCAATTGCTATGATAGTTGTTGTTACTAAACCTAAGAATAGTAACTTTATTATTTGTATTAATAATATTTCCATAGCACCACCTCCATTCTCACAGTAAAAACTGTGTATGTAAAGTGGTAGCACCCATACTGCTTATATCTCATTTCCTATGCTTACTAATATACAGTATTTTTACAATAAAATCAACAGTTAAATAAAATTTTTATTATATACTCTATACAAATCTAATCTTTCTTGATTAAGTTGTTTCAAAATTATTTTTAATATATGGATATAAAAATGTTAATATTAGATAAGTTTTGTGCAAATAGGAGTAGGATTAAAAATAGAACCATTTGATATGGTCCTATCTCTGAAACTCTTGTTATTACTTATCATAAGAATAATTTTATAAAAAATTCCAAAATTCTGAT
>CAPNAQ010000193.1 GCA_948663505.1 uncultured Clostridia bacterium
TTTTTTTACATTATTCAACGATTTTTTCTATTTTTTCATATAATATAATAAAAAGTTACAATTAACATTAAAAAAATACTTATATAAAAGGTTATAATAATACTATTTAGTATAAACTGTAATAATAACATACATAAATTATTTTTATTAATCTTTTTACTATGATAATAATATTTTCCTGCTATCATATCTTTTACAATTGTCATTATAATTTCATTTGTTAAAACTTTATTATTATAATTCGCAATAACTTTTATAAAATCTTTTATTCTTTCTGGATTTCTAACTGTGGTAAAAAATAATAATGGTTTATATTCCTATCTTCTTATTCTTATAATTAGTGACAAATACCTCCTTAGAATCTTTTTTGATAGTATTATCATTAAAACTTATATAATTACTATCAATATCATATACATTATATTTTTTAGACCAATTATTAAATGTCGCGTTTTGTTTTCCTTTGTGATATATCAAATTTGTTATTCCAAATTTAACTCCTTGTATAATATATTTCAATTTTTTGTTTTTATCTAATTTTTTGGGTAAAATAAGTTCATATTTAAACTTACTCTCTATATTATCTATTTTTCTATATATATCATAATGTCCACATGTATTAGCAATTTTATATAATCCTCTGTATTTTCACTCTTACAACTCTTTTACCTGTTCCAGCTTTTTTTACCCATTACATCTCCACCTTTAATTACTTTTTATCAGTTTTCATTATATATTTTTTCTTGTTCTTTTATATAATAATTTTTAATTGTTTCCCAATTATAATCTATGAATACTTTCGGCAAATTCTCATCTTCTGCATCTTCAAAATATGCTAAGCTTTGGATTATATGTAAATAGTTAATTTTATTCTTATCATATTTTTTATCTAATAAATCTAATATATCTTTTATTGTTATATCAAAATTATTACAAATGAAATATAAATCAAAAAAGTCCTTTTTAGTTCCTCTTTGGCTTATTGCTATTAATTTCATTATTGCTATATCTTTTATACTAGCTAAATATAATCCTTGTAAATCTTCTGTTGTAACTTTATCTTCTACTAAATTATTTTCAAAATGTAAAAATGTAATCTGTACACCGTTTAAAATAGCATGTACTGTTCCTCTTCTGCATACTGTAACTTCTATTTCTCCTATTTCTTCTAATTCTTGTATTAATAAATTTTCATCAAACTCTGTTTGTACAAAAAAATCGAAGTCAAATGATTCTCTTATCCCTGTTTGTAATGCTAATGCTGTTCCTCCTGCTAAATAATATCTTTTTAAGCTTACTTTTTGTACTATCTTTTCTAATATGTCATATCTATTTTTATCAATTACTTCCCAATGCATAACCTATCCTCCAAATGTATAATTCATATTTTCGTTATTTATATAATATTGCATTTCTTCTTTTTTTAAATTATATACGTTCTTCAAAAAATTCGCTGTTATCGGTGTCAATCTTCTACTTGTTTTTGCTGTTTCTATAATCTGTTCTTTTGTATAAGTATTTTTTAACCATTTTATACTGTCTAAATTTCCCTCACAAAATAATCTACTTATTATATATTTCATATTCTTTTTTATATCTAATTTTTCATACTCAGTATCCCAAAAATATTTTTTAAATTCTATTGGCATTTTACCCTCTCCAAATTGTATCCTTTATTTTTCATATCTTCATGTATATTATAACATATTTTTAATTAAAATCTACATTTTATAAAATTTTTATATTATTACAATTATTAATTTTTATCCGTTTCGTATCTGTTACTTATTCAACTTTATTTGGTGTAAAATGTACTTCTTTTTATTTTTACTAATTGTTTAATAATTGTTTTTTAACAAAAAAATAGCATAAACGTATTGTTTACACTATCTTTGGCGGAGATGAGAGGGTTCGAACCTCCGCGCCGTTTTCACGACCTAACTGTTTAGCAAACAGTCCCCTTCACCACTTGGGTACATCTCCAAGAAAAAAAGATATAAAATCAAAATCTATAAAATATAAATTATGGTCTTATATCCTTATTCGTTTGGCGGAGAGGGTGGGATTCGAACCCACGGTAGGCTATTAACCTACGCCAATTTTCAAGACTGGTGCCATAAACCAACTCGACCACCTCTCCATATCTTAGACAAATATTTTTAAATTCGCCTAACGACAGTATTTATATTAGCATTTTTAAAAACATTTGTCAATAGTAATTTTTTATTTTTTTATTTTTGCTAACCATTTGTTAATAAACTATTTTATATCTAATTTATATT
>CAPNAQ010000194.1 GCA_948663505.1 uncultured Clostridia bacterium
TATTAATATTCTTACCGATTGGATAATTTTGTAAAATCTCTATTGACATTGTAAGAATTTTAGATTATATTGTATATAAAACTGGAAAATAAAGGAAGTTTATTTTTTTTTGTCGAACTTTGTACTATTATAGGAAAGTTCTATATTATATTATTATATAAGGTAGGGATGAATATATGTTAAATTTTGTTATCTGCGATGATAATTTAAATATTTTAGATAAATTCTCAAAAATGTTGGAAAGCATTTTTATTAAAAATGGTTATGAAGGAAAAATCGGTCTAACTACAAATAATGTTGATGAACTTTTAGATTATGTTGATAACAATCCAACTGATGTTTTAGTCTTAGATATTAATTTAAAATCTAATAAAACAGGGTTAGAAATAGCCTCTCTTGTTAGAGAACGTAATAAAAATGTATATATAATTTTTACTACTGCCCATTTGGAATATGCAATGATGGCTTACAGATTTAAAACTTTTGACTATCTTGCAAAACCTGTTACTTCTGATAGACTTGAAGAAACTATTATTCGTTTATTTGAAGATGTAAATGGTATCCCTAAAAAATATATAAAAATTGATAATAATAAGACTATTATTGATTCTAGCGAAATTATTTTTATTAAAAGAGATGGTATGAAATTAATTATTCATACTAAAAATCGCGATTATCAAACATATAGTTCTTTTAATAAAATTCAAGAAATTTTACCATCTAATTTTGTTAGAGCCCATAAATCTTATATAGTAAATATTGCAAATGTTATAAATGTAGACACTATGTCTGACATAATTTATTTTTCTGATGGAACATCTTGTTCTATTGGACCAAAATTTAAAGATTATTTATTGGAGGTTTTAAAATGATGGATTTTTTTAATACTATTTGGAATGCAATTAGTACACCTAATGAACAATTGTTAAACTTATTATCTATACCAGTTGTGCTTTTTGTAGAATTACCACTTACATTTTTTATTTTGGTTAATTTGTTTAAAATTCCATACACTAAAAAACAATGTTTTATTTATATAGGTGTATCTAGTTTTATAGCAATTTTAGCTAATAATTTTATTCCATGGCCATTTAATATTATTTTAAACTATGTTTCAGCATTTATATTATTACATTTACTTTTTAAAATGCATATTGTAAAAACCATAATAGCTTGTGCTCTTCCTAGTCTTATTTTTAATATTATTGGAAGTTTAATTTTTAATCCTTATTTAACTTGGTTTAATATTTCTTATGATGAAGCAATGACAGTACCTATATATAGAATACCTTTCTATATATTTATGTACTCAATTGTATTTATTTTTAATGTTGTCATTAAATATAAGAGAATTTCTATAAATATATTAGATGAATTTGATAAGAAAAATAAAATTATAATTACTTTAAATTTCATCTTTGCTTTTTTATATATTATAATTCAATGTATATTAACAATAAATTATATTGATATATTACCTATTATTTATACATTTTTCAATTTTATTTGTTTATTAATTTATTTTGGAATTAGCTTTTTTAGTTTAGCAAAAGTTATAAATTTAGTTACTACAACTCAAAAACTTGAAAGTGCTGAAGAATATAATAAAACATTACATATATTACATGATAATGTTAGAGGTTTCAAACATGACTTTGATAACATTGTTACAACAATTGGTGGATTTGTAAAAACAAATGATATGAAAGGATTAGAAAGTTACTATTTTCAACTGGAAGAAGATTGTCAAAGAGTAAATAATTTATATTTATTAAACCCAGATATAATTAATAATCATGGAATATATAATTTACTTACAACAAAATATCATGATGCTGATGAAAAAGGAATAAAAGTAAACTTAACATTTTTATTAGATTTAAATGATATACATATGAAAATTTATGAATTTTCAAGAATTTTAGGAATATTACTAGATAATGCAATTGAAGCATCAAATGAATGTGAAGAAAAAATAATAAATATAACTTTTAGAAATGAATCAAAAAATAACAGACATTTAATTATCATTGAAAATACTTATAAAGATAAAGAACTTAATATAGATAATATATTTAATAAAGGTGTATCTTTTAAAGAAAATCATACTGGATTAGGATTATGGGAAGTTACTCAAATTTTAAAGAAAAATAATAATGTTAATTTACATACTGATAAAAACGACAAATATTTTATTCAACAATTAGAAATATATTATTAAATGGTAGATTTAAAATCTATCATTTTTATTTTACATAATTATCCCTC
>CAPNAQ010000195.1 GCA_948663505.1 uncultured Clostridia bacterium
AGGAAAAAAATTATGAAACTTATAAAAAGAATAACAATTTTTATAATTATACTAATAATAACAATAAGTTCAATTATATTATTGGTTGGACACTCACATTATTCAAAAGCATTAAAAGAAAAGCCATTAATCACAAGAATAGAAGAGATAACCAGTCAAGAAAACTATACCAAATTTAATGAAATGTCTTCATACTACAGAAATGCAGTAATAAGTGTAGAAGATCATAGATACTACAGTCATGGTCCAGTTGATTTTATTGCAATTGGACGAGCAATGCTCGTAAATATCAAAAATAAAGAATTTAGAGAAGGTGGAAGCACAATTACACAACAAGTTGCCAAAAATGTTATTTTAAGCCAAGAACAAAATTGGGTAAGAAAAGTTGCAGAAATCTTTGCAGCATTTGATTTAGAAAAAAACTATACAAAAAATGAAATATTTGAATTGTATGTAAATACTTCTTACTTTGGAGATGGTTATTATGGTATTTATGATGCAAGTCAAGGATATTATAAGAAAACTCCTAAAGATTTAAATCTAGATGAAGCTTCAATGCTTGCAGGAGTTCCAAATGCACCTTCAGTTTATGCACCTACAATAAATCCTAGCTTAGCAAAAAAACGTCAATATCATGTTATAAATAAAATGTTAGAATATGGATATATTACAAAAGATGAAGCATTATCTATAAAATAAAGTTATATAATAATATAGGTGAATTAATTTGAAAAGAAAATTTTTTACAAAAATACTTATTATTAAAAAGAAATTTATCTATATTACATTAATACTATGTTTATTAATAATTAGCATTATATGTTTATTTGCATTTAACAACTCGTGTTCTTTTGCAATTGAGCTTAACAAAAAATCTTTTTTTACCATTGATGTAGATACTAGCTTGGATATAATTACAGAATCTAATGAAAAAAAGGCATATTTAACATTTGATGATGGTCCAACAACAAAAGCCACTAATAAAATATTAGATATACTAAAAGAAGAAGATGTTAAAGCTACATTTTTTGTTGTAGGTAAACATGTAAAAGAAAACCCTAACATTGTAAAAAGAGAATATGATGAAGGTCATTACATAGCTAATCATGGATATAATCATAATAATAAACTTTTATATAAAAATATGGACTCATTTAGAAACGAAATTATACAAACTGATTTAGAAATTTCAAAAGCAATTGGAATTAATAATTATAGTTCTCATATATTTAGATTTCCCAATGGTTACATGTCTCATATATATTTAAACATGAAAAAAGAGGCACTTCAAGTTCTTTCTAATTTAAATTATGTTTATGTTGATTGGAATTGTTTAAATAAAGATTCTGAAAGAAAATTTTCAAATGATCAATTGTTAAATAATCTAAAAAAATCTGCAAAAAATAAAGGTACATTAATTGTACTAATGCATGATACTGCTGATGTTAATAAAACTTATGATGTATTAAAAGATTCTATCAATTATTTAAAATCTGAAGGCTATATATTTTGTACCTTCTATGACTTTATAAATGTTGAAAAGTGAAACTGTCACTTTTCTTTTTTTTTCATTTTGTTAGTTTGTTGTCTATTTATTTTCTTTCTGCTATTTTCGTTTTAGTTACCATTCGGTTAATAATTTTAATTTAATTATATTTTAGGTAAATATTATGGAACTTATGAGTTATAGTTCTATAATATTGAATATAGGAGGTTTCTATGGATTTTGATGCAGAAAAATTTAGTTATAGGTTAACTGTTTTATTAGAAGAAAATAATATGACTCAAACTCAATTGGCTAAGGTAATAAAAACAACAAATGTAACAATTTGTAGATATCTTACTTGTGAAAGAACTCCTCGTTTAGATATTATTATTAAAATTGCTTCTTACTTTAATGTTTCATTAGATTATCTACTTGGAACTTGTAATGATAAAGATGTAAAACCTTCTAGTGGAAATTCTGATTTAGATTTAGCAATTTTAATAAAAAGATTTTATTCTTTAGATAAAAATTCTAATCTGTCAAAGAGTCAAATTGAATTAATTAAAAAAATATTATTAGCAAATAAAGACTTTATTCTTTCAGCTTAATATGTTTAAAAATTTAAGTTAGAAGTTAGAAGTTGGATTTATTAAAATATTTCTGACTTCTAACTTCTAATTTTTTATGTGTATATTATTAATTAACGTTTTTATAAATTAATAATATTGAAAA
>CAPNAQ010000196.1 GCA_948663505.1 uncultured Clostridia bacterium
TATCCTTTTAAATTTCTCTTAGTTATATCTAAATTAAACTCTTTAATAAAATCTAATAATAATTGATTAGATTTATTTATTGGCATATCCTTATCATATATTTCAATTTCTATAAAATACCCCAAACTTTCAACCTTATCTAATGAAACTTCAAAAATATCTTTATAAATAAAACTATCTCTATACTTTTTAACTTCACACACCTTGTTAACTCGAATACCTTTTAATATATTAATTGTAGCATCTAAATTAGAAATTTCTGTTTCATGTTCTACAATATGAATATCTGATACATTCTCTCCAAAATATATCTTTTTATAGCATAATATATATTTATCTTCTTGTTTTCTAATTCTAATACATTCATCATTAATATTTTCTCCAAAAAATTTTGGATTTTCAGGTGAAAAATACATATCAAACTGTTCTTTCTTAACATGTTTACATTTCTCATTTTTAAAATAACTTAACAATTCATTATACACTTTTTGTTCAATTTCCAGTTTTATTTCAATTTCTATACTATTATTATTTTTCTTACCAATAATTCTTTCTCCTTGAATTAACTCATTTAAAGTTATTCCTAAAATTTCACTAATTTTTGTAAATAATGATAAATCAGGCATATATTTTCCTGTTTCCCATCTTGATACTGTCTTACCTGTTACTCCTAATAAATTAGCGAAATCTTCTTGTTTCATATTTTTTTCTTTTCTTATTTCCTGTATTAAATTCCCTATTTTTCCTTGATTCATGTTTACTCCTTTTTTTTAATTATATTTAAGTTTTATCTTTAATTATATATATCTTTTTTCTAAATAATCTGGTTTTTAAAAAAACTAAACTTAAATATAATTATACTGTTTTATTAATTTAATAGTAAACCCCACAAATAGCGAATTTTTTATTGTTATAATATTCATTTTATATTTAACATATCTTAGGAACAAATATTATTAACCCTATAATTGTTGCTGTTATAGCTGCAATTAACACTGCTGATGCAGCTACATCTTTTGCAATTTTAGCTTTTGGATGTTTTTCCATTGTTACTAAATCAACTGTATTTTCTATTGCTGTATTCATTAATTCTAATGATATTACAAATCCAAATAATATTATACATATAATCCATTCTATTTGGCTTATTTTTAAAATAATTCCTGCTATTATAACTAATATAATTACTATCATATGTATTTTTAGATTTTGTTCTTCTTGTATTGCTGTTTTTATTCCTTCTAAAGCATATTTAAAACTATTTACTAATCTTTTTGCTTTCTTTTTCTCCATCTAAATTTTCCTCTTATACATTTAATTTTTTTCACATTACATATAATAATATGCAAAAGAACTGTAACAAACTCCCTAATAATATAAATAGATGAAATATTGAATGCATATATTTTTTCTTTTTACCTAACCCATATAAAATTGCACCAATAGAATATGCTATTCCTCCAGCAACTAATAATATTACACCTGGTATTCCTAATAAAGTAGGTAATAATTTTGCTGTAAAAATTATGCACCATCCCATTCCTAAATAACAAATCATCGAAAATATTTTAAATTTCTTTATGTCTATAGAATTTAATATTATTCCTATAATTGCCATTGCCCAAATAATGCCAAATATTGTCCAACCTAATACAGGTTTATATTCTCTGAATGTTACTAAACAAAATGGTGTATATGATCCTGCTATTAATAAAAATATTGAACAATGATCTAATACTTGAAATACTTTTTTTGCCTTTCTTTCTGTCTTTAATCCATGATATATACTTGACATTGTATATAAAATTATCATTGTAATTCCATATATTGCACTACTAACAACTCCTGCTCCATTTCCATGTACTGCTGCAAATACTATACATAATACAAGTGCTACTATTCCTAACACTGCACCTACTATATGTGATGTCATATTAAATATTTCTTCACCTTTTGTATATATTGGTAATATCCTATCTTGTAATTTTGTCCTATTCATTTTTATTATCATTCCTTTCTTTCATTTTGCTTCATTCATCATTTTATCAAAAAATTCTTATTATAATCCTACAATTATTATTGTCAAAATAATCATGTTCAATACCATATACCCTTTGTTTTATTACATACATTAAATTTTTTCAATATAAAGTTTATCATTTATTGATACTATTGTGTATTTACTTAACTTCTCTA
>CAPNAQ010000197.1 GCA_948663505.1 uncultured Clostridia bacterium
ACAAAGGAAGAACAAAATCAAGTTGCATTGTATTTGTTTAATAATATAAGTATTATATAATTTTTAAAATTAAATAAAAAAGAAACCGCCACCACTATTAAATAGCAATAGTGGTGGCGAAACAAGTACATTTTAATCTTCTCTTTTAATTCCCAAGTAGTTCTTGAGTAAGATAATGAAAGTGTACAAGTCGTAATAAGAGCCGATTTCAATAGTGAACTGGGAGTGACTCTGCTCATAGCTGCCATAAACCTTGTCTCTCGGAAATCCCTCGCAGTAAAGATATGAAATCTCTTCTGTGGGATTAAACAGTCCCATGTAATCGAAATCCAGAGGTTTATCAGATTTTACCGAAATCTTCCAGTCGTAGAAATTGTACCGAAGTACCATTTCTATGCCATACTTTTCGAGGTTAATCTGAAACACAGGTAATTTTACCGATTTTGAATAGTGGGTAGAAATCACCAGTGGCGGATTGTCACGCCATTCTTCATAGGTTGACCTCAACGGCTGGCAAAGTGTGTCACAAACAAAGCATACCTGATCGCCGAGACCTTTTGCATAAATCAAATTTTCATCAGGTTTGTTTACCCGTATCCATGCAGTCACATCAACAGGTAAATGCTTGTCGTAGTAGTCTCTTGCATATGCAATGACAGAAGGGTCAGTGTGTTCACCACAACTCTCGTAATCATCAGGGTTAAAACCTTCGATATACTTTTGCATATCCTGCAGATCTGAATAGTGTACTCGTTTTTTCATGATAGTTCCTCCTTTTTATTGTTTGGATGACTGTGCCTCCGAAATTTACTGATTTCAAAGGCAACAAAAAAGCATGTTACAAATAAATTATAACATATTTTACATAAAATTGCAAATTATATATGGCAATAATAGTGTAAAATGGTTTCGGAATAGAAAAAAAGAAAGTCCTTTGATATATAAGTTTAAGTAAAAAAAACAATATCAAAGAAAGAAAATTATAAAATAGGTGCAGTAATTAATAATCGAAAATGAAAATTTTATAGGAAAAATTCAAGCTAAATACAATTTTTGTTTCATCTAAAATTATGGAAATGGATTCAGCACAGCAAAATAGAGTTGCATTATATTTATTTAATAGTATAAATTTTAAAATTAAAAATTGCAAAAGTCTTGACATTAAAGAACAAATGTTTTAGAATGTATAGAGTAAAAAAAAGGATGTGAATCTATGGAAGAAAATAAATTAGCAATCCAAAATGAATTAACAAATGAAGATATAAAAAATTTAATATACACAATAAGAGAAAAACAAGTAATGTTAGATAGTGATGTGGCTATGTTATATCATTATGAAACTAAAAATGTAAATAAAGCTGTAAAAAGAAATATAGATAGATTTCCAGAAGAGTTTTGTTTTCAATTAACAGAAAATGAATTTGAAACTTTGAGGTTCCAAATTGGAACCTCAAAACAAAATCTAAAAATAAATGATGAGCTTAGAGGAGGAAGAAGATATTTACCATATGTTTTTACAGAACAAGGAATTGCTATGTTAGCAGGTGTTTTAAAAAATGATATAGCTGTAAAAGTTAGCATTAATATAATAAAATCTTTTATAGAAATGCGAAAATTTATATCTTTAAATGGACAAGTATTTGAAAGGTTAACAAGTGTAGAACATAAATTACTAGAACATGATAAAAAATTTGACAAAGTTTTCAATCAGCTTCAGCTAGAAGAAAATATCAAACAAAGAATATTTTTTGATGGTCAAATATATGATGCATATAGTTTAATTATAGATATTATAAAAAGAGCAAATAACAAGATTTTGATTATAGACAATTATATTGATGATAGTGTTTTAAAAATGTTAGCTAAAAAGAAAAACAATGTAGAAGTTGTTATTTTAACATCTGATAAAAGTAATATTGAAAATTTAGATGTTAAAAAATTCAATAAAGAATATCCTATTTTAAAAGTTGCTAAAACTAATAAGTTCCATGACAGATTTATTGTGATAGATAACAAAGAAATGTATCATTTAGGAGCTTCAATAAAAGATTTAGGAAAGAAATGCTTTGCAATTAATAGAATTGAAGATGTAGAAATTATAGAAAAAATTATTAATTTGGTTAGTGTAAAATTTATGTAGGGAAAAAATTACATATATAAAATATTAATTAAA
>CAPNAQ010000198.1 GCA_948663505.1 uncultured Clostridia bacterium
CTAGAATAATATTATCTTTATTTTATAATATATATGATTTTAAACTCTATTATTTATTATATCTTGTTTAATTTCATGTTATTATACAACTTTGGTATTAATTTTCAAGTATTTTCCAAATATTTTTATCATAAATGTTACTATATAATTGTTAAAAACTTATCCTTTATATTCACCGCCATTTATATGCATAACTTGACCTGTAACATATGATGAATCATCACTTGCCAAGTAAATAAATAATGGTGCTATTTCATAAGGATGACCTGCTCTCCCCATTGGTGCCTCTGAACCAAGTGTTGGTATTTTTTTTGCTTCCCAACAAGCTGGCTGTAATGGAGTCCAAAATACACCTGGTGATACTGCATTTACTCTTATATTTTTGTCTGCTAAATTAGTTGCAAGTGCTCTTGTAAATCCTACTATAGCTCCTTTACTTGTTACATAGTCTATTAGCTCTGGTTCTCCTTTAAATGTAGTTATTGATGTTACATTTATTATATTTGCTCCTGGTTTCATATGTTTTAATGCTCTTTTTGTTAGATAAAACATTGAATATATATTTGTTTTCATTGTTAAATCAAATTGTTCATCTGTAATGTCTAATAAACTTTTTTGTTGATATTGTACTCCTGCATTATTTACTAATATATCAATTTTGCCATATTTTTTGATTGTTTCATCTACTATTTTGTCACAAAAACTTGTATCTTTTATGTCTCCTGAAATTAATGTGCATGTTCCACCTAATTTTTCAATAAATTCTTTCGTTTCTTCCGCATCTTTATGTTCATTATAATATGCAATTACAACAATTGCTCCTTCTTTTGCAAATCCTGCTGCAACTGCTCTTCCAATTCCTGAATCTCCACCTGTTATAATTGCAATTTTATTATATAATTTACCAGATGATAGATAATATGGATTGTTATATATAGGTCTAGGAGTCATTAGGTATTCCATTCCTGGTTGCTCATCTTGATGTTGTGGTGGAAATTCTATTCTATAGTCTTTGCATATCCTACCATATCCTTGATGGTCAATATATTTTAAACCATAGTCATCTTTACCATTATTGTTTGAAGTATAATAATCATAATTCATATTTTTTTCACCTCTATTATCTATATTCTAAATAGTATATGATTGTGAATTGTTTATTAAAGTTTAAAATGTTATATTAACCTTAAATAAACTATATTTACCAAGATAACTAGGAATATTAATTTCAGGAGCAGTTTTATAGAAAGAAAAATAGAGCTATGTTTCAGAACATACCTCTGCAAAAGTAAAACTTTTTCTATATAATTATATTATATGTTATTATTATACCAACTGTCAATAATTTTATTCAAAAACTTAAAATTGGCTTTTATGAGATTATTCTTATTATAATAATCTATATGTAACTCAATTCTAGATTTTAAATTTTGTAGTTTTTTAGTATGATGTTTTAAAACTTCATTGTTTGTTGTAATTCTTTTGTTTAAATATAAAAGTGTAACTATTTGTTGAATTCTAGAATTGCTCATTCTTTTTTTCCTAGTCTCTTTAGGTATTCCCATGTTAGCAATTTCATTTAATATGTTGTAATTAGTTCTATGAATAGATGTAAATGTTTTTAAATCATTTAAAATACAATTATTATGAGCACATGCATTTCTTAGTTCTCTAACATTTTTTAGTAAATATGCCTCATCAATCATTACTTTATCTTGTATTGTATTTGCAACAAACATATAAAATTTTATAAATCTGCCAAATGGAATAATTTCTAAAAATACCCATATTGGATATTCTCCTTTATATTTTTCAACTAAGTCTCCACAATAAGTTCCTTTTATATTTTTATTTAATTCATTTTCTAAAAAATGATATTCATTATTACTTTTTAACTTTAATATATAGTTTTCTACTAGTAAATACCCATCTTTAGTAGTATTTTCTATTTTTGATAATAGTTTTACTTTTGCATAGTGTTCTAAATCAAGTTCAATACTTAATAATGTTTTTCTTAATAGTATATCTATTAATGATAAATCTTTTAACATTTTAAAATCAAGATTTATATAAGTTCCTGTTTTTTGGCCTGTTTTATATTTAGCAAAATTTTTTCTATATGAAGCTAATTTAAAATAATTATTATTTTCTTT
>CAPNAQ010000199.1 GCA_948663505.1 uncultured Clostridia bacterium
CCACAAAAATAAAAAATATATAGGAGGAATGTATGCTAAATTTAGAAGAAATGACATTAATAGAATTAAAAGAACTAGCAAAAGAAAACAATATTAAAAATATTTCCAAATTAAGAAAAGAAGAATTAATAGAGATGTTATCTCAAATATTAAACAATGATTTTCAGAAATCGGGAAATAATGAAGTAGGAACAAATAATAATATAAAAGATAAAGAAAAAGAGAAAAAAGTTAACAATGATACTACAGACTTATCTGGATACAAACTTACAAATGATGGGGATGAAATTGTTGAAGGAATTTTAGATATATTACCAGATGGTTATGGTTTTTTAAGAGGAGATAATTATTTATCAAGTCCAAAAGATGTTTATATTTCTGTGGTTCAAATAAGAAGATTCAAACTTGATACAGGAGATATAATAAAAGGTATATCAAGATTTAGAGAGGGTGAAAAATTTCCATCTTTAATATTTGTTGGAGAGGTAAATGGAGAATCACCTGAAAAAGCAGCTAAAAGAAAAAGGTTTGATGAATTAACACCAATATATCCTAATAAAAGAATTAAATTAGAAACTAATTCAAAGGAATGTGCAATGAGAATTATAGATTTAATGTCTCCAATAGGTAAAGGACAAAGAGGAATGATTGTTGCACCTCCTAAAGTTGGAAAAACAACTTTATTAAAGAAAATTGCAAATAGTATATCTGTTAATACACCTGAAGCTCAATTAATAGTATTGTTAATTGACGAAAGACCTGAAGAAGTAACAGATATGAAACGTTCAATAAATGGGGAAGTAATATATTCAACTTTTGATGAACTTCCTGAACATCATGTAAAAGTTGCTGAAATGGTTCTTGAAAGAGCTAAAAGGCTTGTAGAACAAGGCAAAGATGTTGTTATATTACTAGATAGTATTACTCGACTTGCTAGAGCTTATAATTTAACAATACCTTCTTCAGGAAAGACTTTATCTGGTGGAATTGATCCTGCAGCTTTACATAAACCTAAAAAATTTTTTGGAGCTGCAAGAAATATTGAACATGGAGGTAGTCTAACAATTTTAGCTACAGCTTTAATTGAAACTGGTAGTAGAATGGACGATGTTATTTTTGAGGAGTTTAAGGGTACAGGCAATATGGAAGTTCACTTAGATAGAAAATTATCTGAAAAACGAATTTTCCCAGCAATTGATATTAACAAGTCTGGCACTAGAAGAGAGGATTTACTTCTTACTTCAAGTGAAAAGGATACTGTTTTTGCTCTTAGAAAAGCTATGAATAGTATGCCTGTGACTGATGTTACTGAACAAGTTATTTCATTGATGGTTAAAACTCAAAATAATGCAGAATTTATAAATCAAATTGATGATTTTATTAAGAAATTTAAATAATTTTTTATTAAATAGAACCAAATAGAATAAAAAAGATTTTGACTTTTAGAAAGAAAATAAAATACTTATTAGAGGGATAAAGAGTAAAAGCTTTCCCTTTATTTTTAAATATCAAACATTGCACAAAATCAAAGTTTTGTGCAAAAAGAGATAGGGGCAAAATATATACCATTTAATATAGTACTCTTTTAAACTCCTATTACTACTGTTTTACAGTCCTTTTACTACATTCTTTATATAGTTTTTTATTCTTATTTATTCCATTACTTATAATTTTATATGCAATCTTATAATCATTCTTAGTATAATTTATCTTTTATTACTTCTTATACTTTATTTATAAATTCTTTATAATTTTATCTAACACACGTTATATATCTTTTAGAAAAAACAGCTTAAAATTGATTTTAAAGCTTAACTTTTAAATTAGCCTGTCTTTTTAATGAAGTTATATGACTAATTTTTTAAAATGGCTTAAAACCGATTTTCGTGGCTCATTATTTTGGACTTCTTTCAAATTTTTCAATTATATAAATATTCTGCAAATCTAAATAATATGTTATATTAATTTCAAATTTTGTATTAGCTAGTAAATTGTTTATTATAAAAATGGCTTAAAATTTATTTTTAAACTTAGTAAGTTATAATAAAATTAATTTTTTGCTTAATTCTAAAATATGTACCTGTCTTTTATTTCTCGCCATTGAGGAAATTCTATT
>CAPNAQ010000200.1 GCA_948663505.1 uncultured Clostridia bacterium
GTATGTCATAATAGTTTTCTATTACACTTGTAAATAGCGTTTTTCCAAATTTTCTTGGTCTTAAAAACATTATCCTTTTTTCTGCTAAATTTTCTAATTTTTCTATATATTGTGTTTTGTCTACATAGTAATATCCATCTCTTATTATCTCTTCATAATTGCTTATTCCATAAGGTAACTTTTTCATTATTCTGTTCCTCCCTTCACTCAGTTCTTCATCATCAATCAAAATTTCTAATTCTTTGTCTTATAGATCTTTTTTATATCTTACTATATTTAATATAAAAAAGCAAGAATATCTTTTTTTTAAGTTTCTATTTTTTATTTTTTAAGTTGCAATTTACAGTTAACACTAACATTAATATAAAAGGTTATAAATATAATATTTATATTGAGTTCGATAGTGAGTTATTATTCACTTTAAGACATTATAGTATGTATCTTTAGTTTGAATATTTCAGTATCTTAAATATTGTATTCATAACCCTTTCTATAATTATTTTTAAATCTGTGAATTGTAACTTTTCTAAAAATTCAAATTTAAAATTTTATTTTTTATAAAAAAGCACATAATAGTATTGAAAGAATTTATTTAATTTGATACAATAATCCAAATTATTGATAAGGAGGAAAAATTATGAAATATGTATGTACAGCTTGTGGATATGTTTATGATGAAGAAGTTGAAGGTGTAAAATTTGAGGATTTACCAGAAGACTGGACATGTCCTTTATGTGGTGTTGGTAAAGATTTGTTTGAAAAAGTAGAAGAATAGGTGATAAAAAATGCATTGTACAAGAATAATAAATGAAGATTTATTTTGGGTTGGTTCAGAAGATAGACGATTGGCTTTATTTGAAAATCTTTTTCCAATTCCAAGAGGAATTGCATATAATTCGTACTTAATTAAAGATGAAAAAAATGTATTAATTGATACAGTTGATTATTCTGTAGGAAGACAATTTTTAGAAAATCTAAAATATTTATTAAAAGATGAAAATTTAGATTATTTAATAATAAATCACATGGAACCAGATCATTGTTCTTTAATTGAAGAATTAACATATAAATATCCTGAAATGAAAATTATATGCAACAATCAAACAATAAAAATGTTAAAACAATTCTACAATTTTGATGTAGATAGTAAAGTTGAAATTGTAAAAGAAGGACAAACATTCAAAACAGGGAAACATGAATTTCAATTTATTATGGCTCCAATGGTTCATTGGCCTGAAGTAATGGTTACTTATGATATAACAACTAAAACATTATTTTCAGCAGATGGATTTGGCTCATTTGGATCATTAAATGGTAATCTATTTAATGATGATGTAGATTATGATAAAGATTGGCTTCCTGATGCTAGGCGTTATTATACTAATATTGTAGGAAAATATGGACCTCAAGTCCAAAATTTACTAAAAAAAGCTTCTAGCTTAGATATACAAATGATTTGTCCATTACATGGTTTAATATGGAGAAGTAATTTGCCCTATATTTTAGATAAATATGATAAATGGAGTAGATATGAACCTGAAGAACATAGTGTATTATTAATTTACTCTTCAGTTTATGGAAATACTGAAAATGTAGTAAATACACTTTCAAATTATTTAGGAGAAAATGGAATAAAAAATATAGCAGTTTATGATTCGTCTAATACTGATGTATCTTATTTAGTCTCTGAAAGTTTTAAATATAGCAATATTGTAATTGCTGCAACAACATATAATTTAGGTTTATTTCCAGCTATTGAACATTATTTATTAGATATTAAAAGACAAAATTTACAAAATAGGACAATTTCTATTATTGAAAATTCTACTTGGGTTCCAGGAATTGTTTCAAAAGAAATAAATAAGATTTTATCTGAAATGAAGGGTATTGTAGTTTTAAAAAATTCCTTTTCTATAAAGTCTTCTGCTAAAGATAATGAATTTGATTATATTAAATCTATTGGTAATGAAATTATAGATAATTTAAATAATAACAAAAACGGACATTAATAACATTGTTTCTATTTCAAATGAGGTTAGAAATTTTATTTGCTAAAATATTTCTAACCTCTAACTTTTTATATTTGTAATTCTATATTTTTA
>CAPNAQ010000201.1 GCA_948663505.1 uncultured Clostridia bacterium
TATATTAGCAAAAAAATATAAAACTATAAATATTGTTACAAATCATATAGAAAAATTTAAAAGATTAGAAGATAAATTACTTGATGAAGATGGAATATCAATAACAATAACAAATAACAAGAAAAAAAGTTTGTTAAAGTCTCAAATTATTTTAAATGTAGATTTTCCAAATGAATTAATAAATAAGTTTTCTATAAATGAAGAGGCAATTATAATCAATGTACATGGAAAAATTAAAATTGATAAGAAACGTTTTAATGGTTTGAATATTAATAATTATGAGATTGATTTTAGAGATGATAAAAAAGATAGTATTGATATAATTAATAAGTTTTATTTAAAAGATGTATATGAAGCAGAATTGTATAAAAGAGAAGGCTTTTATAATATTAGAGAAAGACTTATAAGAGATAATGTTATAATAAAAAAGTTGTATTCAAATAATGGAGAATATTAATGAGCGCAAAAAATGTATTAATGAAGCTTTCCTGCGATATAAATAAATTAGAATCAGAGTTTTATTACTCTGATTCTAAAACATTTAAATATTTTAATTTTTAAAAACTTCTTTAATTGTGCCTAAACTTGAAAGTGTACTAGTTGCTTCAAAAGGAATAAAGATTTTATTAGCTTCACCTTCAGCAACTTTTTCAAGTGCTTCAAGAGATTTTAATTGAACTAATTTATCATCAGGATTTGAGTTTTTAATTGCTTCATAAACCATTTGAATTTCTTTTGCCTTAGCATCAGCAACTTCTTTAATAGCCTGAGCTTCACCAGCTGCTCTAGTAATTCTTGATTCTTTATCAGCCTCTGCCTCTAAAATCGCAGCTTGCTTTTTACCTTCAGCAATCATAATAGCAGATTGTCTTTGAGCTTCAGATTCTAAAATTAAAGCTCTTTTATTTCTTTCAGCATTCATCTCTTTTTCCATAGCATCTCTGATATCAGCAGGAGGTGTAATATCTTTAATTTCAACTCTATCAATTTTACAACCCCATCTATCTGTAGCTTCATCTAGAACAACTCTTAATTGATTATTAATACCATCTCTAGAACTAAATGTTTCATCTAAATCCATTTTACCAATAATATCACGAATTGTTGTAATTGCTAAATATTCAATACCTTTCTTTAGACTTTGAATTTCATAAACTGCTTTTGCAGGATCTGTTATTTGATAAAAAACAACAGTATCTATTGTAATTGTTACATTGTCTTTAGTAATAACACCTTGAGGCGGTACATCCATTGTTTGTTGTTTTAAGCTAACTACGCTTCTAACATGATCAAAAAATGGAATTATAATTGTAAGACCAGCATCTGCAACTTTATAAAATTTACCTAATCTTTCAATTACATATACCTCAGCTTGTTTAACAATTTTAATTGATTTAAATGCTATAATTAAAACTATAACTAATAAAACTAATAAAAATGTCATAATTAAATCCTCCTTATATTTATATATTTGATACTTATAAAATAAGCAATATTAATAACAAAATTTATACTTCTAATTTTTGATTTTCAATCTCTGACTTTTGACCTCTTACAATAGCCTTAACGCCTCTAATCTCTGTAATTTCGACTTCTGAACCTTCAGAAATTACTTCATTATCAACACTTTCAGCAGACCAAACTTCACCATTTATTTTTATTTGTCCTGTAGAATGAATTGAATCAATGTCTTTTATAACTAATGCTTTTTTACCTATTATTGAAAATGCATTAGTGTTTGTAACCTTAACATCAACAAATTTTTTTACAAATGGTTTTGTTGCAAAAATTAATACTGTTGAAGATATTACAAATACAGCTGTTTGAACAATGATATTTGATATAAAAAAACTAGTAATCATTGCAAGTAATGCACCTACTCCAAGCCAAAATATTAAAAAACCAACTGTAATGATTTCTCCTATAAAAAATATGCCTGCAATAATTAACCAAAATTGCCACATAAAAACCTCCATTCGAGCAATCTATACTCTTCAAATATTTTATAAAAGATGATCTTTTTTAAACTATATATATTA
>CAPNAQ010000202.1 GCA_948663505.1 uncultured Clostridia bacterium
GAATTTTTGAAAATTCATATTATTTTTCTTTATCACTTTTCTTTTAAAGGCTGACTATTAACACAATAAGTAAATTATTAAATATTAAATATAAAAAAACATAATTAGATTTTGTTTCTAATTATGTTTTTTACATTTTAAAATTATATACTTATGCTTCTACTGGATATACACTAACTTGTTTTTTATCTCTACCTTTTCTCTCAAATTTAACTGTTCCATCTACTATTGCATATAGAGTATCATCACTACCCTTTTTTACATTAACTCCAGGGTATACTCTTGTTCCTCTTTGTCTTACAAGTATATTTCCTGCTAAGACAAATTGTCCATCTGCTCTCTTTACTCCTAAACGTTTTGATTCACTCTCACGTCCATTGTGTGAACTACCTTGACCTTTTTTATGAGCCATTCTATCTCACCCCACTTCTCTTTAATTTTTTATGTTTTCTCTTAATTTAAATCTTTTTTAATAAAATTGTATGTAGTTACTTGATTAAGCTTCTACTTTTTCAGCTGCTTTTTTTGCAGTTGTTTTTATTTCTGTTATTTCAACTTTAGTATATGGTTGTCTATGTCCTTGTTTTCTTCTGTAATTCTTTTTAGCTTTCATTTTAAAAACAATGATTTTTTTACCTTTACCATGTGAAACAACTTTTCCTTCAACTTTTACACCTTTTACATAAGGATTTCCAACTTGTACTTTTCCATCTTCAGATACTAATACTACTTTGTCAAATGTTACTTTTTTTCCTTCTTCAGTATCTAATTTTTCAAAAAATACTACATCTCCTTGTGCTACTTTGTATTGTTTTCCACAACTTTCAATTACTGCGTACATTTAAAATGCACCTCCCTTATTTGTATACTCGCTAATCCTTTGCTTTATTTAATTATAGAGATGTTTACTATAATTAATTTTATTATTTTATAAATAATTCTCTAAGGTAACTAAATTTAATTAGTTTTTTTGCACCTTGACTAAGCGGATTACAGTTATTAATTCTACCATGTTTTTCCTATGTTGTCAATCATTTTTTGACAATTCCTCCATAGCTTTCCTATATTGTTCTTCATTTGGTGATTTTCCATGCCATTCTGCTTTATCTTCCATAAATGAAACGCCTTTACCCTTTACAGTTTTTGCAATTATACAAGTTGGTTTATCTTTTATATTTCTTGCAACATCAAAAGCATCAATTATTTCTTGAATGTTATGTCCATCGATATTTATAATTTGAAATCCAAAACTTCTAAACTTTTCATCAATTGGATATGAACTCATTACTTCTTCGATTGTTCCATCTATTTGTAAATTATTATTGTCTACAATTACACACAAATTATCTAATTTGTATTTATTAGACGCCATTGCTGCTTCCCAAATTTGACCTTCTTCTATTTCTCCATCACCTAATATACAATATACTCTATATTCTTTATTATCTAACTTTCCAGCAATTGCCATTCCATTTGCTGATGATAATCCTTGCCCTAATGAACCTGTTGTCATATCTACTCCTGGTATCTTTTTCATATCTGGATGTCCTTGCAATCTACTTTCTATATTTCTTAGTGTTTGTAATTCCTGTGTATCAAAAAATCCTCTGTTTGATAGTGCTGAATATAATGCTGGTGCACAATGTCCTTTTGATAATACTAATCTATCTCTATTTTCATCTTTTGGATTTTTGGGATCTATATTCATTTCTTTAAAATATAATACTGTTATTATATCTGCTATTGATAATGACCCTCCTGGATGTCCTGATTTATTACTATATACTGCTTCTATTATTCCTTTTCTTATTTCTTTTGAAATATTTCTTAATTCTTTTATATCTTCAGTTTTATTATATGACATAATTATCTCCCCTTCAAGCTTTTCGTTTATTACAAATTATTTTATTATTCAGCTTATATGTTAAATATGAAAGCTTTTTTTATTTTATATTTATATTACCCATTTTTCAATATTTGTAATATAATTATA
>CAPNAQ010000203.1 GCA_948663505.1 uncultured Clostridia bacterium
CATTTTGTCACAAATAAAAAAACGTGACAAAAAGGGACGCCCCCTTTGTCACAGAAATTTTGAGAGGAGAGAAGAAGTAAATGGCAAAGCAAATAAAATTTGGAGAAGAAGCAAGAAAATCTTTATTAGAAGGGGTTAACAAATTAGCTGATACAGTTAAAGTTACATTAGGACCAAAAGGAAGAAATGTAGTTTTAGATAAAAGTTTTGGGGCACCACTAATTACAAATGATGGTGTTACAATAGCTAAAGAAATAGAATTAGAAGATAAGTTTGAAAATATGGGAGCTAGACTTGTTAAAGAAGTTTCTGAAAAAACAAATGATGTTGCAGGTGATGGGACTACAACAGCAACAGTTTTAGCACAAAGTATGATTAAAGAAGGTGTTAAAAATGTTGCAGCAGGTGCCGATCCAATGTCTATGAAAAGAGGAATTGATAAAGCTGTAAATTCAGCTGTTGAAGAATTACAAAAAATAAGTGTACCTGTTAATGGTAAAGAAGATATAGCAAGAGTTGCAAGTATTTCAGCAAATAATGAAGAGGTTGGAAATTTAATAGCAGAAGCTATGGAAAAAGTCTCAAAAGATGGAGTTATAACAATTGAAGAATCAAAAACATCAAATACAGAATTAAATGTAGTTGAGGGAATGCAGTTTGATAAAGGCTATGTTTCTCCATATATGGTAACTGATACTGAAAAAATGGAAGCAATAGTTGAAAATCCATATATATTAATAACAGATAAGAAAATTAGTAACATACAAGAAATATTACCATTATTGGAAGGATTAATGCAACAATCAGGAAAATTGGTAATTATTTGTGATGATATAGAAGGAGAAGCTTTATCAACATTAGTACTTAACAAATTGAGAGGGGTATTAAATGTTGTTGCTGTTAAAGCACCTGGATTTGGTGATAAGAGGAAAGCTATGCTCGAAGATATAGCAATTTTAACAGGCGGAGAAGTAATAACATCTGATTTAGGTTTAGAGTTGAAAGATACTCAAATTGAACAATTAGGAAGAGCTAAGCAAGTAAAAGTTCAAAAAGAAAATACAATAATTGTTGATGGAGCAGGGGATAAACAACAAATTGCAGATAGAGTAGGACAAATAAAAGCTCAAATTAACGAAACAAAGAGTGAATATGATAAAGAAGGTTTACAAGAAAGACTTGCAAAAATAGCAGGAGGTGTAGCTGTAATTGAAGTAGGTGCTGCTACAGAAACAGAAATGAAGGATAAAAAGTTAAGAATAGAAGATGCATTATCTGCAACTAAGGCAGCAGTAGAGGAAGGAATTGTTGCAGGTGGTGGAACAGCATTAATAAATGTTACTCCAGCAGTAGAAAAGATTGTTAACCAATTAACAGGTGGAGAAAAGTTAGGTGCTACAATTGTTTTAAAATCTTTAGAAGAGCCTGTAAAACAAATTGCTACAAATGCAGGATTAGAGCCAGCTGTTATAGCAGATAAAATTAAGAAATCTGAAGTAGGAATTGGATTTGATGCTAGTAAGGAAGAATATGTTGATATGAAAAAAGTAGGAATTGTAGATCCTACAAAGGTTACAAGAAGTGCTTTACAAAATGCAGCTTCTATAGCTTCAATGGTTATTACTACAGAAAGCTTAGTTACAGATTTGCCTGAATCCAAGTCATGTAATTGTGGTCATGATAATGGTATGGGTGCAGGTATGGATGGAATATACTAATATTATATAAAAAGATTTAAAACGATATTTGATTAGCAATGAGAATAAAAAATTTTTGAAAAATTAAAAAAGGTCTTGACAGTTATAAAAAAATACATTATAATTTATAACTGTCAGGAGTAATATGCAGGTGTAGTTCAATGGTAGAACCTCAGCCTTCCAAGCTGATGACGTGGGTTCGATTCCCACTACCTGCTCCAATAAGTAAAATCGTCGCACTTTGGCGAAGTATTGAAAAATCAACTGT
>CAPNAQ010000204.1 GCA_948663505.1 uncultured Clostridia bacterium
TTGGGACATTTTTATGGGTTACTACTTAAGACATTATCATAAATTAATCATAATTAATCACAGAAAATACAACATTATGTTAACTTTTTTGCTATTATATATTATAATTTATGTATTGCATGTATTGCAAAATATATTAAACTATGGAGGTAATAATTATGTTATTTGGTATTGGTAGTAAGAAAAAAGGCAGCATTAGTGAGGAGGTACAACCTACCAATAATGCTTCAGTAACAAATAATTCTGCTGCAAAAGTAATACTTGACAAAGCAAAATTAGGTCTAAACGAAAACATTGTATGGTTAAAAAGAAACGGCATTAATCTTGAAAAACACCGTGCACGTGTATTTGTAGTTATGGACAGATCAGGATCTATGGGATATAGTCCTAAGGGAGACCTATATAAAAATGGTTATGTTCAAGAGGTATTAACTCGTTTATTGCCATTAGCGTTGAAATTCGATGATGATGGTGAGTTGGAAGTGTATGTTTTTAATAATGAGTGTGTACAATTGCCATCGATGACCATGAACAATTATGAAAGTTATGTCGAAAATGTGATATTAAGTAATAACTATGGTCCATCAGGTGGAACTAATTACGCACCTGTGATAAGGAAGGCAATAAGAAATTACAAAGATGACAGTGAATTCCCAGCATTCGGAATGTTCATCACAGATGGTAGTCCAAGCGATGAAGATGAAACTAATGAGATGGTTCGTAAATCATCTAAATACAAGATGTTTCTTCAATTTGTTGGAATAGGAGAAGAAGAATTTGGTTACCTGGAAAGATTAGATAATTTAGAAGGGAGAAAAGTTGATAACACAGCTTTTATAAAAGTATCAGATTTTTCTAAATTAAATGACGAACAATTATATGAAAAATTATTGGAGCAATATCCTCAATGGTTGAAATCAATGAACATAAATTAGTTCATTGATTATATGTAAAAGAAGGCCAACAACGTAATTACTACTTTGTTGGTCTTCTTACTTATATTGTTCCTGATATTACTTTATGTATAAAGTATTTTATTAAAATAAATTTAATTATTCTCATTAAATAACAATATAGCAGTTTCTTATCTTTTTTTTATGTATTTCTTATCAGCCATTATCTAAATAATCTATTTTTTGCAAAAAACCGAAACTTAAAAAGTCTACTAGAACATATTTTATACTTATTGCTAAAACCAGTAACATAACAACATTATTTTTTATATATCCGAAACCATTTTAAACTATTTAATTATTTAAAAAATTGAAAAATTATTTAAAATGTGGTATAATATTTTTGAAATTTTTTAAAATAAATTTAACAATAAATGAACAGGAGGTAGTATATGAAAATTTTCGGAGTGGAAGATTTATATAAGAAACTATTTTTCCCAGAATTGGAAAGTCGGAGAATAGAAAAAGACTATTCTAATACTACAAATATTACACTTTGTAGTAAATGTGGAGGAGCCTGTTGCAAAATGTGTGGGTGTCACTTTAGTCCAGATGATTTTGAGGATCTTTCCTTTGAGGGACTGAAAAAAGAACTTTTAAAGGGTTATATTTCAATAGATTATGTAGATGAAGAAATCATTTATTCAGATATTGGTGTCTACATATTAAGGACTAGAAATCAAGGAGCTCCCATTGTTGATATGGGATTCAGAAATGATACCCCATGTATATTACTGACAGAGGAGGGATGTAAACTTGACTATGAAAAAAGACCAACTGGAGGAAAGCTGTTGATCCCTGATAGTAATTTTAAATGTTTTTCAAGATATAACATAAGAGATTGTTGTTATGAATGGAAACCATATAAAAATGTTCTTTATAAACTAACGGAATTTTTTGAAAAAAAAGATATTTCGTGTTCATTATAATGATGTTTCTATACATGTATATATAATTATTATAAAAAAGCAAATTTTTTATTAAATATATAAATTATATACACATTA
>CAPNAQ010000205.1 GCA_948663505.1 uncultured Clostridia bacterium
AATAAGATTATTAGAATTTATTTTTTTATTTAAGTTTATTTCCTTGTAATCTAATTCTTTTATAGTAGAAAATGATATATCTATTTTTTTAATATTATCATTTATATAGTTTTTACTTAATTCATTTACTAATATTATTTGGCTATTACTATTTTCTAACATATAATATATTCGGTCTTTAGGATATTCGGGATCTATAGGTAGATATGTAGATCCACTTTTTAATATAGCTAAAATTCCAATTATCATTTCAGGTGAACGGTTTACCATTATTCCTACTACACTTTTATTGGTTATACCTAAATCTAATAATTTATATGCTAATTTGTTAGATAAAGAGTTGAGTTCTTTATAAGTTAATTTTATATTATTTGAAATTAATGCTATTTTATCAGGAGTTTTTTCTACTTGTTCTTCAAATAAATCAACAATAGTTTTATCTTTTGGATAATCAACATTTGTATTATTAAAGTCGAACAAGATTTTATTTTTTTCTTTTTCTGTAACAATTTCAATATTATTCAAACAAATATATTCATTAGTTAATATCTGATTAATTATTGTCAAAATTCTATCATTAGTTGCAGAAATATCATCAAGAGAATATTTGTCAACAAGGTAATCATAAGACATAATTAAATCACCTGTATCATTATTATCATGTAAATGAATATTCATACTACAAGAAATATAGTCAGGACTAGTCCAATGAACTCTATAAGGTAAATCTACAGAACCATCATTTGCTTTAGTAATTTGATAAGAAATCAAATTATCATACAAATTTGGAACAGATGAATTTTGCTTTCTCAAATTTTCCAATAAAAATTGATATGGATATTTTTGATGTCTAAGCATAGATAAAGAATCTTTAGCAATTTTTGATACATGCTCCAAAAATGTTGAATTATTATTAATACTAATTTTAAGTGGAACATTACTAATAAACATACCTGTAGTAGACTTTTCTTTAAAATTAGTTCTGTTTAAAATAGGTGTTCCTATAACAATATCATCTAAATTAGAGACTCTACTAATGTATAATGAATATACTGCCATGAAAAAATTAAATACAGAAATTTTATTTTTTGAACAGTAAGTTCTAATTTTTTCTACAGTATTTTTTTGTAACACAAATGAAGCCCTTTTAGAATTTGCACTATAATTAGAAACATTTTTAAAAGAAGCGGGAATAGAAGCTACATCAGGTATTGTTAAAAATTGATTAGTCCAATATTCTTGATCTTTTTTAAATTTGTCGCTTACTAAATATTCGTTTTCAGAGTTAATATAATCTAAATATGTTGGAAAGTCATATTCTTCCACTATATTATTTAATAAGTTATAATAAATTTTAGCAATTTCGTTACCAATTAAAGCAAATGTACATGCATCAGAAATAAGATGATGACAATTCACAACAAAACCACCACTTCCATTTGGTAGTTTAAATACTTTAAATTCAAAAAGTAATGAGTCAATTGTATTAAATGGTGTATTTACCATTTTTTCTTCAAGTTTTTGTATATCGTCTTGAGAATTTAATTCTATATTTTCAATATTAAAATCTTTTACATTACTAAAGTATTGTTTTGGAGTACCTTCTTCTAATGTTAGTTGTATACTGAAACTTTTATTTTGTTTTACAAATATTTTTATTGCTTGTATAAATTTTTCAAAATTGATTTCCTCACTAATAGTTAGACTTCCACATATGTTATTTATTGCTGTTCCTTTATAATATTCTTCCATATACCATATTGATTTTTGGGGGTTTGTTAGTTCATATGATTTTGTTTCTTTCATTTTTTCACTCCATTCATTATAATCAATAGCTTCTTAATTTTGTTTATAAATTTATATACCAATATTATAATAAAAGTTAAATAAAATCAAGAATTTTGGAAAAAAAAGTAAAATTTTGTTTAAAGAATAAATATTT
>CAPNAQ010000206.1 GCA_948663505.1 uncultured Clostridia bacterium
TATAAATTTTTATAAATAAATATCTTTGTAAGTACTAATTAATTTTGCACCTTGTTTTATTAAATCATTAGTACCAACAGAATTGAAAGAATTAATATTGCCTGGAACAACAAAAACATCTCTTCCCTGTTCCAATGCAAAATCAACAGTAATTAGAGTTCCACTCTTTTCTTTTGCTTCAACTACAATTATGCCTGAACTAATACCACTAATAATTCTATTTCTTGCTGGAAAATTCATTTTGTTAAGTTTAGTTCCACAAGGGTATTCAGAAATAATACAACCTCCTGTTTCTATTATCTTATTAGCTAATTCTATATTTTCTTTTGGATATATAATATCTAATCCATTGCCAACTACAGCAATAGTATTTCCTTTTGCACCTATACAACCAATATGCGAATAGCTGTCTATTCCTTTTGCTAATCCACTTACTATATTTATATTTTGTTTTGCTAAATTATAAGCAAAATATTTTGAAGCTGTTTTACCATATTCACTGCACTCTCTACAACCTACAATTGCAATATTCTTTTTATTTAAAATACTTAAATTTCCCTTTATATATAAACTGACTGGAGCATCATAAATTTCTTTTAATTTTTTTGGATATTCTTTATCTCCTATATTTATAATATTTATATTGTTTTTTAACATATATTCTATATGATGATTTAACAATCTTTCATTTTTAGAAGAAATTATATTATTTATTGTTTCTTCTCCTATTCCTTCAGTTTTTATTAATGTTTCTTTTTTCAAATTAAATATTATTTCTGGATCTTTGTATATTTCTAATAATTTTAATTTTCTTCTACTTCCTAATTTTTTTATTAAACTTAGCCATATCCAATATTTTTTATTTTCTAACTCTTTAATTTTATTCAAAAAATTTCCTCCTAATACTCTTATATTTCTGCAAAAAATTTTTGTACAACCGTTGATATTTATAGGAATATTTCATAGTGTTTCCTATAACATCAAAAAGGACACAAATAAATTTAAGTGTCCCCTTAATATAAAATTTTAAATTTAATCAATCATTCCATTTTGTCTTTTTGTAGCCTTAATAACATTATTCATAAGCATAGCTATTGTCATCGGTCCTACTCCCCCTGGAACTGGTGTTATATAACTTGCTTTTTCTTTTATATTATCAAAATCCACATCTCCTGTTATTTTTCCATTTTCTAATCTATTTATTCCTACATCTATTATTACACTATTTTGTTTTACCATATCTTCTGTTACAAAATTTGCCTTTCCTATTGCAACAATGAGTACATCTGCATTTGTTGTTATATCTTTTAGATTCTTAGTTTTAGAATGACACACTGTTACAGTTGCATTTTTGTTTAAACAACAATGTATTAATGGTTTTCCTACTATGTTACTTCTTCCTAAGATTACCACATTTTTACTACTTAAATCAATATCATATTCTTCAAATATTTTCATTATTCCATATGGTGTACAAGATACATATGTATCTTGATTTAATACTAACTTTCCTACATTCACAGGATTAAATCCATCAACATCTTTTTCTATACTAATTGCTTTAAATGCTTCATTTATATCTAAGTTATGTGGTATTGGACTTTGTAATAATATTGCATTTATAGTTTTGTCTGCATTTAATTTTTGTATCAAGTCTATAAGGTCTTTTTGCAATACATTTTCTTTTAAAAAATATTCTTCATATTTTATTCCTACATCTTCACATACTTTACTTTTGTTTCTTATATATACTTTTGATGCTGAGTCTTCACCTACCATTATTACTGCTAATTTAGGTTCTATCCCTTTTTTTATTAATTCTTCACATTCTATTTTTAAATTAGATTGTAAGTGCGGATTGTTTCATGTAATATCTTTAACTGTGATTCCCTTCGGAGAGGTTGGGATAGGTCCGGGTGGCGGACACGGT
>CAPNAQ010000207.1 GCA_948663505.1 uncultured Clostridia bacterium
GGAGAATGAAAAGAAAGAGGCTGATAAGATAAAGAGTAAGTCGAAAAAGTAATAATTGAAAGTATAAAATCACATATTTTTACTAAAAATAGTATAATAATATTGACAAATGTAATACAATGTAGTACTTCTAACATTAGAAGGGAGTTGATATATATGACTATTTCAGTAAGATTAAATGAAGAAGATACAAAATTAATTAAAACCTATGCAGATATGAATAATATTTCTTTATCGAATTAATAAGAAATGCTGTGATAGAAAAAATAGAAAATGAATATGATTTAGAATGTTATAAAAAAGCAATAGAAGAATACAAAAATAACCATAAAACGTATACAATGGAAGAAGTAAAAAATATAAAAAAATAAAATATTCTACAATTTTTGACAGCATTTGACATTTAAAAAGTGTTATTATCCTTATATAGAAAATATAGGGAGAGGTAATATTTTATGGAAGAATTAATGTCTTTAAAGTGTACTAATGGAACAATAAAATTATATGATGATAAAGTTGTAATAGAAAGAAAGGGATTTTTTTCATGGATTTCCCAAGGATCAGTAGGAAATAGAATTTATTATTATAAAGATTTAAAAACTGTAGAATATAGAAAACCAGGTATGATAAATGGATATATTAAGTTTATTGTTGCAGGAACAAATGATGTAAATGCAAGAGTTGATTTATTATCAACAACAATGGAAAGTGCTCAAGATCCAAATACAGTTATATTGAGAGCGTTCAATCCCAAGATACCATCTGAATCTGAAAAAATTTATAATATAATTATGAAGAAGATAGAAGAATATAAAGGAATATCTAATAGTAATTGTAATATTTCATCTGCTGATGAAATATTGAAGTATAAAAAATTACTAGATCAAGGAATAATAACTCAAGAAGAATTCGAACGAAAGAAAAATAAACTATTGCAATAAATATCTATAAAGTATTTATTATGTGTAAAAAGATAATAATAAAATAGAAAACATATAATATAAAAAAAGTTTTTATTACAAAGTTCTACAACATTCGACATTGAATAAGTGATAAAATCCCTATTATAAAAAATATAAAAGGGGGAATAAAAAATGGCTTTAAAAATTTGTAAGGAATGTGGAGCAGAAGTAAGCTCAACAGGAAGATGTCCTAGATGTGGTAAAGATCAAAGGAATTTTTTCATAAAACATAAATTTTTGACATTTATTTTAATATTAATTATTTTAGGAGTTATTGGCAATATGTCTCTTAAAAATAATATTGTAGACAATACAGTAAAAACATCAACAGGTAATAAGCAAGAAGAAAAAAAATATATTAATGTAGGAGAAGCTATTCAAGCTAAAGATTGGGAAATTAAATTAACAGAAACAAAATTTAATCAAAGAATTGATCCACCAGAACAACCAATGTTTTATACTTATTATCAAGTAAAAGATACAGATAATACGTATTTATGTATTATTTTAGAAGCAAAAAATTTATCTGAATTAAGTTTAGGTTCTGATAATGTAGCTACAGTTAGTGTTAAATATAATGATAAGTATAATTATTCTAGTTTTTCTACAATAGAAGATTCTAATACAGGTTTTACATATACTAGTATTACTAATATAAAACCTCTAACAAGCAAAAAGATTTATTATTTAGCAGAAATGCCAAAAAATATTGCAAATGAAACAGATACGCCAGTTGAAATAGAAATAAAAGTTGGAAATAATAAATATTATTATAAGTTAAGATAGTATTTATTATTAAAATCAGAAAGAGGTTTAATAATGGATTATTATTATATTGAGATTAGTAAATTTTATTTTATATTATGGTTAGTTTTTGGAGTTATATTTACACTTGCTACATCCTTTAATGGATTTCCTATATTAATTGTTCCATTATGTTATTATTTTATATTA
>CAPNAQ010000208.1 GCA_948663505.1 uncultured Clostridia bacterium
TATATGAATTGTTAAATTTGAAACTTTTATCAGTATATCCGGCTTTTTTCTCCTCTGTAAAAAAATATCTTAAATCTAGTATACTGTTTTCTAGTACAAGTAGTATCATTGAAAATATTTTTAATATATTTCTGTATGTTTTTACTGGCATTGAGGTATTAAATAATAGAATGACTATTGGAGAGTTTATTATTATAAAAGGATATTATTCAATGGTTATGACTAGCTTAGGAGAGTTTGCTGGAATATTAAAACAATTTCCAGATGCCATGGTAGCACACCATAGATTGTTGGAAATTCTTAATTTTTTTAAAGAGCCGGACGGTACCAGGATGTTAAACAAAATATCAATAATTAGTGGGGACAATATCAGTTTATTGCTACAGGATAAGCAAATAATTCAGAATTTTAGTTTTCAGTTTATTAAAGGAAAAATATACTTGATTAGTGGTAAAAATGGTGTGGGGAAAAGCTCATTAATTAAATGTATTTTAGGTCTGTACAGAAAGGAAATGAAAGGGGAAATTAAATATAATGATAATAATATAAATGAAATTGACCTATACAATATAAGGAAAAAAATTATTTCAGTTGTTGATCAGGATGCGGAATTCTTTTTTGATTCTGTAATTGAAAATATATCCTATAACAACAATAATATTAATTATAAAAAAGTAGAAGAGTATATGTTAAAATTTGGTTTGCAAATAGGCTATAAAGAGACACAAAATAATGTTAGGCATTTATCGGGTGGTGAAAAACAGAAAATTTCTATTATAAGAGCATTACTAAAAGATCCTGAAGTTCTAATATTAGATGAACCAACATCTGCATTGGATACATATAGTGTTGATAAATTAATAGAAGAAATAAATGAACAAAAGATGAATAGAATTACAATAGTAATAAGTCATGATGAGCGATTTATAAATATTGCCGATGTTAATGTTAACTTATAACGGGGAGTGCCCCTATTTTAATTAAACGATAAAAGAACCTACATGTAAAGATATATTAACAATAGCCGCAACATATATTGACAGTAAAAAGGCAACTCATAATTTTTTAAATGTAAGTAATTGTAGACAAATTGCCAACTATGCTTGCTTGATAAGAATCATTTTGTCTTATAAAATTATAAAAATAAAAAACAATAAAAAACTAGGAGGTAGTAGTATGAAATTTAACGAAAAATTATTAAAAATTAGGAAGGAACGTGGCTTATCTCAAGAAGAATTAGGGATGGAATTACAGGTATCAAGGCAAACTATTTCTAAATGGGAGGCAGGGCAATCCTACCCTGATTTTACAAGATTGGTCATGTTAAGCGATTTTTTTGATATGACTTTAGATGAACTCGTAAAGGATATTGATGTTCAAGAAATAAGAAATAAGAATTTTACTGGTGAAAAAATAGATTCATTATATAAAGACTCACAAACTATTAAAGATATAGCAAGAGGGATATGTAAGTTTTTTATTTGTGGTATTTTTCTTTTAGGTATTATTGCAGTAGTTGCAATTATATTACATTTTGTATTTCCTAATTCGGATATTTTTTTTAGGGCATATTAATAGTGGAATATAGTGTAATTGTCAGTATGGTTCAAAGTAACCCCCATTTGAAATGGGGGTTACTTTGATTGGCGAGAATGCTCGTGTTCTGTGGTGGAAGTCCACTTAGGCGTAGCTATTGACAAACTTTATTAGTCGTAGTAACAAAAGCTTGGGATAGGAAAAGACTTTGCATGGCTGACTGCGTACTCTGGTGACCGTTATTACTAGTACATCGAATAATTAATAACTGATACATTAAACGGTTGCTTCCCCAACTGAAATTTCCTCCATCTTGTATGTCCAGCGATATACAACCGGTTCCCTGTTTACTTCATCAAAATACAGAT
>CAPNAQ010000209.1:0-1666 GCA_948663505.1 uncultured Clostridia bacterium
TCATTTCATCTATTGCAATAGGAATACTTGCACAAAATGTATTTCCAATATTTTCTATATTTTGATATACTAAATTATTCTCAACATTTAATCTAGTTGCAATTGAATTCATAATTTTTGCATTTGATTGATGTGGTACTATATATTTTATATCTTCTATATTTAAATGACTTATTTTTAACAATTTTTTTATATTTTTTACAGTTTCTGTAACTGCATATTTATATATTTCTTTTCCATTCATTTGTATCTTTTCATCTGTCTTACAAGTTAAAATATTTCCATTTTTTCCATCACTTCTTATAAGAGATTGATATTGTTTTTGCGTTTCAATTTTTTTTATGACTGTTGCTCCTGCTCCATCTGATAATATTATTGAGGTAGATAAATCTGTTTTATCTAAAAATTTTGATAAAATATCTACCCCAATTATTAAAGCAGTATTTATTTTTCCAATAGATATGTAATTTGTTGCTAAATCAAATGCATTTATGTATCCTGCGCAACCTGCTAAAATATCTAAACACATACAGTCTGTTATTTCAAATCTTTCCTGTATTTTATATGATATTCCAGGCATTAACATTGTCGTTGATGTTGTAGCTACTATTATTAAATCAATTTCTTGTATGTTAAAATCTTGATTTTTTTTGATTAAATTTTCTACACTTTTTATTGCTATGTCTTGTATTTCTTCATCTTCAGAAAAAAATCGTGTTTTTATTCCTGTTCTTTTATAAATATAATCTTCTGTTATATTTAGATTGCTCGCAAGTTGTTTATTCTCAATTCTTTTATTTGGTAAATATTTTCCACTTGCAATTATTTCTATATTATTCATATTAACCTCTATTTTTAAATTATATTTTCCAATTCTTCAATTATTTTTTCTATTAAAATTTCTTTATCAAAGTCTTTACTATATTCTTTTTTCAATGAAGTTGCTATATCTTGTACTTCTTTTGGGAATTCTGTTTCATTTACATTAAATCCTATACTTATTATTAAGTAGTTTATTTCATTTCCTATTGTATTTACTTCTGTTAATATTCCACATATTTTTTTATTGTTTAATATTAAATCATTTGGTTCTTTTATTTGCAATTGTATTTTATATTCATCATATATTAATTTTTTTATTTTTTGTGCTATTTTTATAGTTAACCCATCTAATTTACTTATTTCATATTTTGGTTTATATAGTATACTAATTGCTATGTTCTTGTTTGTCCCTGTATACCAATTTCTTCCTTTTGTTCCTATTCCTCCTGTTTGTTTATCTGTTATTATTGCTATTTTTTCATCATATTTTTTATAGTTTTCTTTTATGTATTTATGTGTTGATTCTATTTCTTTATATCTTTGTGTTCTCAATCGTATGCTTTCCCTTCTCTTTTTTCAGAGTTATTTTATTATACTTTTGTGCTTTTTCATATTAGTCTGAACGGTCAGTTTTCATAAATGTCCAATAGAAAAAAAGATATATTTTTGCAGAAAATCGAAACTTAAATTTAAAAGTACTAGACTCATTAACTTTTTTATGTTATTATAAATTTAAAAATACGAAAAAATACAGGAGGTAAAAAATTGAAAAAAATGATATTAACAATAATATTACTTATAATTAGTTTTTTCACATTATCAATTTTTAATAATGTAAAAGCTG
>CAPNAQ010000209.1:1676-1894 GCA_948663505.1 uncultured Clostridia bacterium
AACTTAACAAATAATACAACAACAAATACATCTAATAATGAAACAAATACAGTTAGCCAAAATAGTTCAGGTTCAACAACTTCTACATCAACAACAGTAAGTAGTATACCTGAAGCAAATTTAGGTTTGACTAATATTTTAAATATTTTATTAATAGTTATTGGTACTCTTCTAATATTGTTAGCTATAGCAATTTTAATAAAAATAAAAAATTAATA
>CAPNAQ010000210.1 GCA_948663505.1 uncultured Clostridia bacterium
AATATTTCCCGCTAATGTTTTGTAAAATTTGGGACATTTTCAAAAGTTATTGACAATTCAAATTTCCCTAGATTCATTTATGTATTTCAAACAAAGAAACCAACATAATGTTGGTTTCTTTGTTTATTTATAAAAGTTCTCTATGAATAAATATCTATTTGTATTTTTAATGTTTCTTTTTTCTTTTGTAGATCTTCTATTTCTTTTTTTAGTTTTTCTATCTCCCTATCTATATCCTGCATAGCACAGATATTACCATAATTATACCCCATTGGTACAGGATACTTTTGACTTTGTAGTTCATCTTGTAATCTTTTCCATTTCTTATTGTACTCTACTATCTTTTCTCTCTTTTGCTGTATTTCATGATATAACTCCCGGTTCTTTTCTTCAAGTAATTCTAAAATCTTTTTAGTATCCATATTGTATACCTCCTTTTTTAATCATGCCTCTGAAATTACCTAGAGGCAATAAAAAATTTTATAGTGAAATTATAACTCATTTTATGTAAAATGTCAATTGTTTTATACCAGAAAATGCTTCGCAGTTCAAATTTCCCTAGATCCATTTATGTATTTCAAACAAAGAAGGTATCCTAAAATAGGAACCCTCTTTTTTAGTAGTCTTCATTTTTCTTTCCTGTTATATTATCAATATCAATTTTACCTATACATACAGCTTTTATATATTTTTCTATAACTTCTTCTCTTCTCTCTATTGCTTTTGGTGCAAGTCTTTCACATAAAAGTATTAGTTTTTCTCTTATCATTTTTCTATGATAGAATAATAAATCTATATAATAATCTTCTCCATCTATTGTAATTCTCTTTTGTCTAGCTAGAAAAGCAAAATCATTTCCCATTTCTAAAATAAACTTTTCTAATTCACTTATAATTGCATTTTCTAAATCCTTTTCGCTATAAGTATCTTTTAAATCCAAAAAATCTAATATGTATGGATCTCTAAAAAATAAATTTGTAGTCATCTCATTCTCACTGCTTAACAATTGCAAATCATTTATTATTGTTTCTTCTGGCTTTTTAGATATTGCTGTTCGCTCAAATAATGCTGACCCTATTCTTTCTCTTAATGTTCTTACTGACCAATATTCATTTGAACACATTGTTGCATAAAATTCTCTTTTTATTTTATCTTGTACTTGTAAAAGTTCAACGAAATGTGACCAACTTAATTTTCTCGACAGTGTCGAGAATTTTTCAAAATCAGTAAAATATTCATAAAACTTTAACATTCTAAATAAATTTGCTCTACCCTATCCTCTACCATATTCAATAGTCAGTTTTTGACTTAACTTTTTTATTACAGCTTTTCCATATTCTGCCTTTTGATTATTTAAAATATTATCTGTTATATCTTTTCCTATATTCCAATATAATAAGGTCATTTCATCATTTACTTTAGTTACTACATTTCTTTTTGCATTTTCTATCAAAGTCACTATTCTGTTATATAAATCATCTATATTGATATTATCTACATTTTCTAATTCGTTCATATCTTCCTCTTTCTAATTATGCAGATGATGTCTGCACAATTTATTTAACTATATTGAAGTTATTATAGCATTTCTTTTCAATTTTTTCATTATAAATTCAAAAAAAGATGATTTTGTATATATTTTTAACAAATCATCTTTCAAATATATGAAAATTTTATTTTTACTAAATTGTTGCTAGGAGGAAACCTTTGCTATTACTATATTTTAATTTTTCGTCATAAGAGAATAAAATTGTAGTTTAAAGTTCCAATAACTTTACATTTTCTCAACATATAATTTATCATTTACTGCTACTATTGTGTATTTACTTAGATTTTCTATATCTTTTATATCTTCAAAACTTGCATATTCTTCTATTTGT
>CAPNAQ010000211.1 GCA_948663505.1 uncultured Clostridia bacterium
TATATATATTATATATATGCAAATTTGTATAATTTATCCGTCAAGTCTAATTATTGCTAATATCTAATTTAATATGTACATCTTTAAGCTGTTGATCTGTTACTTTTGATGGAGCCCTCATTAATAGGTCACGTGCTTTTTTATTTTTAGGAAATGCTATTACTTCTCTTATATTTTGAGAATCTTCTATTAACATTACCATTCTATCTACTCCTGCTGCTGCTCCCGCATGTGGTGGTGTTCCATATTGGAAAGCATTATATAATGCACCAAATCTATTTTTTACATCTTCTTCTGTATATCCTGCGATTTCAAAAGCTTTTACCATTATTTCAGGATTGTGATTTCTAACTGCACCTGACGCCATTTCATATCCATTACATACTAAATCATATTGATAAGCTAATATATCTAGTGGATTTATTTTCTCTAGACTATCCATTCCTCCTTGTGGCATTGAAAATGGATTATGATTAAAGTCTATTGTTCCTTCATCAGATAATTCATACATTGGAAAATCAATTATCCAGCAGAATTTATAAACATCTTTTTCTAATAATTCTAATCTTTTTCCTAATTCAATTCTTACTAATCCTGCTATTTTTTGTGATGTTTTGAATTCATCTGCAATAAAGAAAATACTTGAATTTTTTGTCATTCCATAGTTATTTTCTAATTTTTCTTTTATTTCATCTGTTATAAATTTTGCAATTCCTCCTGCTATTTCTCCTGTTTTTTCATATTTTGCCCATGCTAATCCTTTTGCTCCAATTTCATCTGATGTAGCAAATTCTGTCATTTTATCAAAGAATTTTCTTCCTTGTTCAGCTCCATTTGGAATTATTATAGCTTTTATTGTTTTTCCTTCAAATGCTTTAAATTCTGAATCTTTAAAACATTCTGTTACATCTTGAATTATTAATGGATTTCTTAAATCAGGTTTGTCAATTCCGTATTTTTCCATAGCTTCTTTATATGGTATTTTAATAAATGGTCCGTTATCTACTCTCCAATTTGAAAATTTTTCAAATGTATCTGGAACAACTTCCTCCAATACTTTAAATATATCTTCTTGAGTGCTGAATGCCATTTCAAAGTCTAACTGATAGAATTCTCCTGGTGCTCTATCTGCACGTGGGTCTTCATCTCTGAAGCATGGTGCTATTTGAAAATATTTATCAAATCCAGATACCATTAATAATTGTTTAAATTGTTGAGGTGCTTGTGGTAATGCATAAAATTCACCAGCATTTAGCCTACTTGGTACTAAATAGTCTCTAGCTCCTTCTGGTGATGAATTTGCTAATATAGGTGTTTGAATTTCAGCAAATCCTATCTCATCCATTTTATCCCTTAATGCCTTTAGTATTTTTGAGCGTATTAATATTGAATTGTGTAATTTTTCATTTCTTAAATCTAAAAATCTATATTCTAATCTTAAGTCTTCTCTTACTTCTTGCTCTGTATTTATTTCAAATGGTAATGTATTTTTACATTTTCCTAATATTTCTATATTGTTTGCTATTACTTCTATTTCTCCTGTTGGTATTTTTTCATTTTTGTTACTTCTTTCCACAACTGTTCCAATAATGTGGATACAACTTTCTGTTGTAAGTTCTTTTGCTTGTTTTTGTAACTCTTCATCATTTATGATTATTTGTGTTATTCCAAATTGATCCCTTAGGTCTATGAATATCATTCCTCCTAAGTTTCTTATTTTTTGTATCCATCCAGCTAGTTCTACAGTTTCATTTTTATTTTCTAGTTTTAGTTCTCCACATGTTTTTGTTCTGTACATTTTTTTCATCCTTTCGATTTCCTGTGTTTTTTATATTTTATATATTATCATAATTTTAAATATTTTACAATT
>CAPNAQ010000212.1 GCA_948663505.1 uncultured Clostridia bacterium
ATAAAAAAGTTATAAAAGAAAGTGCATTTTATGCTCCATTGAGAGCATTTTACATATTATTAGGAGTATATTTATCAATAATATTTTTAAAAATTTCATTAGGATTAGATGAAAATATAATTATTATTGTAAATAAAGTATTTAAAATAGTTAGTATTGTTATATTTGCAAAAGGTTTATCAAATAGTTTAACAGTAAAATCTAGTTTTGTTAATAAAATTAAAGATAAAATTAGTCCTGATATAGAAGATTCTATGTTTAAGTTTTTACTTAGAGCAGTTAGAATTGTACTATATATAATTGCAGGATTTTTAATAATAACTGAATTGGGATATAATCTTAATGGATTGGTTGCTGGATTAGGATTAGGAAGTGTTGTTATAACACTTGCTGCACAGGATACAGCTAAAAATTTATTTGGTGGAATGGTTATATTTTTAGATAAGCCATTTGCTGTTGGTGATTGGATTAAAATTAAAGATTATGAAGGAACTGTAGAGGATATAACATTTAGAAGTACAAGAGTTAGAGTTCCAGAAAATTCAATTGTAAATATACCTAATTCTGTAATTGCAAATGAATCTATTATAAATTGTAGTAAAATGGAAAAAAGAAGATATAAGACTAATTTGTGTTTAGAATTAGATACTTCACTTGAAAAAATAGAAATTGTTCAAAATAGATTAAAGGATTTTCTTATAAGTCATGAAAATGTAATTAATGATTCAATAATGGTTAGATTTGACGATATAAATGATAATGGAATGAATATATTAGTATGTTGTTATATTGATTTTGTTGATTTTACAAGTTTTATTGAGGTTAAAGAATGTATTAATTTTAATATAATAAAGATCTTAAATGAAGAAAATGTTGAACTTGCATATGATACTAAGTCTGTTATTATAAAAAAGTAGGAGTATCTTTTTAGAAGATAGTCCTTTCTTTATATATTTTCACACAAAAGACATAAAAAAGAGATATAATTTTAATGTAAATGAAAAGCTTAGTAGATGAAGGTGATTAAATAAAATGGGTAATAAGTTGATTTTAATAGTAGATGATGAAGCCAGAATGAGAAAGCTTATAAAAGATTTTTTAGTCAGTAAAGGTTACAGTACATTAGAAGCAAATGATGGAGAAAAAGCATTAGAGATATTTGAAGGAAATGAATCAAAAATTAATTTAATATTATTAGATGTAATGATGCCCAAATTAGATGGATGGTCTGTATTAAGACAGATTAGACAAACATCAAATGTTCCTATAATAATGTTAACAGCAAGGGGAGAAGAACAAGATGAATTGTTTGGTTTTGAATTAGGTGTTGATGAATATATTTCTAAACCATTTAGTCCAAAGATTTTAGTTGCACGTGTAGAGGCAATATTAAAAAGAATTAAAGGTGATGAAAAAGGTATTAAAGAATTTGGAGGAATTGAAATAGATAAAGATGGTAGAACTATATCTATAGAAGGTAGAAATATTGAATTAAGTTTAAGAGAGTATGAGCTTTTAATTTATTTAATGGAAAATGAAAATATTGCTTTATCTAGGGATAAAATTTTGAATAATGTTTGGAATTATGATTATTATGGTGATTCTAGAACAATTGATAGTCATATAAAAAAATTAAGGCATAAGCTTGGTAAAAGAGGTAAATATATTAAAACAATTAGAGGAATTGGATATAAGTTTGAAGTAAAATAATAAAAGTAAATAACAGCACACTGTCGAATTCAATTTTAAAATATATATCTTTTAAAGATTAAATTTATAGTTATAAAAAAATGCAATTTAGAACCTAAAAGCTTTAGAGAG
>CAPNAQ010000213.1 GCA_948663505.1 uncultured Clostridia bacterium
TATAAATAAATATATAATAGATCTAAAAGATTCGTTTAAGTTTATAATAAAATCAGATAGATTAAGAAGTCTACTTTTATATTCAGGAATTATGTGGGGATTTTTCTGTTTAGCTAGTACATATAGAACAAGTTTATTAGATGATATAGGAATATCATCAACTTTAATAGCTATTGTTATAGCAATCACTGGAATAGCATCAGGAATTGGATCAAAAAAACAGATACAATTTCATAAAAGATTTAGAAATAAAACACTATCAGTAATATCAATTATAACAGCTATAATGATAATATTATCTGGGATAGTTGGAATAAGTAATTTTTTACCTAATATTATTATGATATTTGTTTTATGCTTTTATATAATTATAAATATTAATAAACGGTGCTTTTGGTGTATTAATGACTAGATATTTAAGTAATTTTTCAAATCCTCAAGTGCTTCCTAAAATATATTCTATTAATGCAATAAGTAGAAATGTTTTTAGAATGATAATAGGCTTTTTAGGTTCATATTTGTTAGCTATTAATAATACAGCCCATTCAATGATTGTAACAGGTATTATTTTTATAATTATTGTAATAGCATTAATTAGTTATATGAAAACAAGAACTGGACTAAAGCCAGAGGAATATAAAAAAGAAGATATATTACAATTTTAGCATTAAAACATTAATAAAAAACGGAAGTTAGAAATTTGAAAGTTGAATTTTTAGTTAGTATATGATATACTTTTTGTGGTAAAAGCGAAAAAGAAGGGATTTTAGATATGAAAAAAAAGAGAATATTAACAGGTGATAGACCAACAGGAAGATTACATATAGGGCATTATTTTGGTTCATTAAAAACAAGACTAGAAATGCAAGAGAATCCTGAATACGAGCCATTTATATTAATAGCAGATGTGCAAGCATTAACAGATAATTTTAATAATCCTGAAAAAGTAAGAAAAAATGTAAGAGAAGTAGCAATAGATTATTTATCAGTTGGAATAGATCCAGCAAAGACAACAATATATATACAATCTATGATACCAGAAACGGCCGAATTAACTGTATTTTATTCAAATTTAGTTACAATAGCAAGATTACAAAGAAATCCAACAGTAAAAACAGAAATAGCACAAAAAAAAGAGTTATTTGGTGAAAGTGTAACATATGGATTTTTGGGTTATCCTGTAAGCCAAGCTGCAGATATAACATCATTTGAAGGAGAATTAATACCTGTTGGAGAGGATCAAGAACCACTAATTGAACAATGTAGAGAAATAGTAAGAAAATTTAATAGTATATATGGAGATATATTAAAAGAGCCAAAAGCAGTATTATCAAATTCAAAAAGAATAAAAGGACTAGATGGAAATGAAAAAATGGGAAAATCATTAGGTAATGCAATATATTTATCAGATAGTGAAGAAGAAATAACAAAAAAAGTTATGGGAGCAGTAACAGATCCAAATCGTATAAAAAAAGATGATTTAGGAAATCCTGATATATGTATGGTTGCATATTATCACAACTTATTCACACCAAAAGAAGATGTAAAAACAGTATGTGAGGAATGTAAGGCAGGAAAACGTGGCTGTGTAGCTTGTAAAAAACAATTGGCAAAAAATATAATAGAAGAATTAAGACCAATAAGAGAAAAAAGAGAATATTATGAAGCTCATTTAGAAGAAGTAGATAAAATTTTAATGGAAGGTACAGAAAGAGCAAGAAAAGTTGCAAAAGAAACTATGAAAAAAGTGAAAGATGCAATGATGTTAAATTATTTTGAATAATATATTAAACAAGTTTATT
>CAPNAQ010000214.1 GCA_948663505.1 uncultured Clostridia bacterium
AGTAATAGCAAAGGTTTCCTCCTAGCAACAATTTAGAAATAATAAAATTTTCACATATTTAAAAGATGAATTGTAAAAAATAAATACAAGTTCATCTTTTTTTGAATTTATAATGAAAAATCTGGAAATAAATGTTATAATTAGAAAAGATAATTGAAAAAGGAGCAGACAAATTATGAATGAAGATTTAATTTTAGATAGATTAGCCAATAATATTATAGATTATACAATACAGACTAGAGAAAGAGTATATAATAATGTTAGAGAAGAAATGGTAAATTATTATTGGAATGTTGGAAAAATGATTGTTGAAGAAGAACAGGGTGGAGATATTACTCCAGAGTATGGAAGAAAATTGTATATAGAATTATCAAAAAGACTTACAAAGAAAATGGGAAAAGGATATTCACGTTCAAACCTATTTAATATGAGAAATTTTTATATAACATATCCAATTGTCCAGACGTCTGGACGATTGAGTTGGTCGCATTATTGTGAATTAATAGGAATTAAAGATGAAAATGAAAGAAAATTTTATGAAAAAGAAACAGTAAATTCAAAATGGTCAACTAGAGAATTAGGTAGGCAAATAGAAAGTGGACTTTATCAAAGGCTTTTGTTATCAGATGGAAAGGCAAATAAAGAGAAAGTATTACAATTGGCTAAAGAAGGGCAAATTATAGAACAACCAAAAGATATAATAAAAGAACCTTATGTTTTTGAATTTCTTGGAATAAAGGAAGAAAAACCTTTATTGGAAAAAGATCTTGAATATAAATTGATTAGACAATTAGAAGATTTCTTATTGGAATTAGGAAAAGGCTTTATGTTTGTAGGCTCACAACAAAGAATAACAATAGATAATACTCATTATTATGTGGATATGGTTTTTTACAATAAAATATTAAAATGTTATGTTTTGATTGATTTAAAAATGGGAAAATTAAAACCAGAAAATATGGGACAGATGAATATGTATCTAAATTATTATGAAACTGAAATTAATGATGCAGGAGATAATAAACCAATAGGAATAATACTATGTGCTAAAAAAGATAATGTAGTAGCTGAATATAGTTTAGGTGGAATTAATAATAATTTATTTGCATCAAATTATACATACTATATGCCAAATAAAGATGAATTGATTGCACAAGTAGAAAAAGTAATAAATGAAAATGAAGAAGATGAAAAATAAAATATTTTGAATCGTCCAGACGTCTGAACAATTTAAAAATAAAAAATCGTTTTAGATAAAAAAGTCTAAAGCGATTTTTTTATGGAAATTTTTTGTCTACATTAAAAAAATATAAAGTTATACTAAAAACAATTTAAAAGGGCTAAAAGTTAAAAATAAAGCGAATAAACGAAAGAAGGTGAGGGAGTGTCTAACTTAAATTTAAAAGGTATATGGATACCAATAGAAATATTAACAGATGAAAAATTAAGCGATAAAGAAAAAATCATATATTCGATAATTTTATATTTAAGCAAAGAAAATAATTATTGCTATTTAACAAATAAAACTATAAGTGAATTACTAAATATATCAATAACCCAAGTATCAAAATTAGTAAATTCATTAAAAGATAAGAAGTATATTGATATTGAGTTAATTTATAAAGAAAATAGTAAACAAGTAGAAATGAGAAAAATGATTCCAATAAATAAAAATACCTATTTAACAAAAGTTAAATACCTTCTCCAACAAAACTTCAATACCCCTATTGAAGAAAAGTTTAAGGATAATAAA
>CAPNAQ010000215.1 GCA_948663505.1 uncultured Clostridia bacterium
AGTAAAAAGTCGTGATTGCAAGTAAAAAGTCGTGATTGCAAGTAAAAAGTCGTGATTGCAAGTAAAAAGTCGTGATTGCAAGTAAAAAGTCGTGATTGCAAGTAAAAAGTCGTGATTGCAAGTAAAAAGTCGTGATTGCAAGTAAAAAGTCGTGAATTGCAAGTTATGGCTTGACATCTTGCAATTAATCATTATAATAGAAGTATAATTAACATAAAGAAGGAATTGTATAATGAATATTAACGACAATACTCTATTAGTTCAATCAAACTATATTATAGAAAATAAACCTCGTTTTAGTATTAATGCTTTGCGGATATTCTATACTGTAGTAGCAATGATTAATAAAAACGATGAGGATTTCTTTGATTATAAAATATATGTGAAAGAATTTGCGGAACAGTGGAACATTGATATAAAAAGTAATAATCTGTATGATAAATTAAAACCACTTACAGACGAAATGATGAAAAGTTATATATTAATTGAAAAGATTAATAATAGGGGAAAGAGAGTTCTTGAAGCTTTTACTATATTTACAAAATATAAGTACATAGAGGGGGAAGGTTTTTTTCGTGTAAAAATAAATCCAGACCTAAAAGATTATTTTCTTAATTTGAAAAAAAAATTCACTCAATATTCTCTGAAAAACTTAATTTTACTTAATGCAAATAATGCAAGTGCAGTAACAATGAGAACATACGAGCTTGTAAAACAATACGAAAAATTAGGAAACCGACACCTTGAAATATCAGAATATAAAAGAGCTGTTGGACTATTAGAAATGGATAACACAGGTAAAATTATTTTTGAAAAATATAAAGGTAATAATGCAAACTTAAAACAATATGCCATTATCCCTGCAATACAACTTATTAATACCTGTACTGATGTTCTGATAGATTATAATATAACTGGTCGAGGAAGCAATGCGGTAATTAATTTTTCAATAAAAGCAAAGAAGGAAAATGAAGAAACTTCTAAACAAAATGATATACCACCAGAAGAAGCCGAAGAATATGATGATTTTCTTGACAATAACTTTACAGAAGAAGAACAATTAATAATGTCCGTTGTGCCAGAAGATGTACATTCTTATGATAAAGACAAGCTAAAAGCAATATATTCTTTATCTGCAAGTTATATTTTTTCATTAACTGGCATTGACAAGCAAATACCTGCTATTAACAATATTGGTCGTTTTACAATGGCAATTTGGAAGCCTACTAAAGAAAGAAACTGTAAAACAAATAATAAATATGGGTATTATTATTCTTGTTTCCAAGCGTGGTTAGAAAATCAAAAATTACAGAAGCAGCAACATTTCGATTAATTGAACACAGTATAAAATCATAAATAAGGACAAGCTGAAATATGCTTGTCTTTATTTTTATCCTAAGATATTATACAATATGAAATACATACAGCAATTCATTCTACTTCTTTTAATCTGATTAGGAAGCAAAAAGAAGAAAGAGAATAATGAAAGGATAATAACTATGGATAAAGTAACAGCTAAAGAGATGAATATTAATGCAGGTGGATATAGCTTTTTGTGTATCTTTGGTGAACACATTAACGGTGGATTTCTTGCAATACCAAATTGGAATGTTTGTGTTGAATTAGGTAATAAAAATGATATGGCTTATAATTCAGACAAAATTTATAAGGCAATACAAGACATTAAAGAGTTTAATGGATATTACGAGAAAATAGCCGATATACTTGCAAATGAAATAAAAAAAGAGGGAT
>CAPNAQ010000216.1 GCA_948663505.1 uncultured Clostridia bacterium
TATTATAGATATAGAATATAAATAATTAACAAGTAAATATTTACTATTAGATAAACATAACAAAATTAAGCTATAGGAGGGAAGAATTGTGGGAAAAGTAGTATCAGTTGCGAATCAAAAAGGTGGTGTTGGAAAAACAACTACAAGTATAAATTTAAGTACAATACTAGCAAAAAAGGGAAAAAAAGTATTATTAATAGATGCAGATCCACAAGGAAATGCTACAAGTGGAGTTGGAGCGACAAAAGAAGTAGAATATTCTACATATGATATTCTGGTTGGAGAAACTGAAATTGAAAGTACTATAGAAAAGACTATGATAAAAAATTTGCAAATTTGTCCATCAGATATAAACTTAGCAGGAGCAGAAGTTGAATTAGTTTCTATGATGTCTAGAGAACAAAGATTAAAAGAGAAGATAGAAAAAATAAAATCAAAATTTGACTATATTATAATAGATTGTCCACCATCATTAGGATTAATAACATTAAATGCATTTACTGCATCAAATTCTGTGTTAATACCTGTACAATGTGAATATTATGCATTAGAGGGATTAGGACAACTTATAAATACAATTAATTTAGTAAAAAAACATTTAAACAAAGATATAGAAGTTGAGGGAGCATTACTTACAATGTATGATATTAGAACAAATTTATCTAACCAAGTTGTTAAAGAAGTAAAAAAATATTTTAATGATAAGGTATATAAAACAGTAATACCAAGAAATGTAAGATTAAGTGAAGCTCCTAGTTATGGAATGCCTATAACTGAATATGATTCCAGATCAAAAGGGGCAAAAAGTTATGAAAAATTTGCAAAAGAATTTTTAAAATCAAATGAAGCTGATAAAAAAGCAAAACATATGTTATAGATAGGAAGTGATTTAGATGGCAAAAAAAACAGGATTAGGTAAAGGATTAGATGCATTATTTGGTCCAACACCTGAAGAAGAAAAAGTTAAAGATAATGATGTATTAAAAAATTTGAAAATAACAGAAGTAGAACCTAATAGAGATCAGCCAAGAAAGAATTTTAATCAAGAAGCACTTGAAGAATTAGCAGAATCAATAAAAGAATATGGATTAATTCAACCAATAATTGTTACAAAAAAAGAAGGATATTATAGTATAATTGCTGGAGAAAGAAGATGGAGAGCATGTAAATTAGCAGGATTAGAGGAAATACCAGCAATATTAAGAGATGATGATGAGAGGAAAAATCAAGAAATAGCATTAATAGAAAATATACAAAGAGAAGATTTAAATCCATATGAAAAAGCTTTAGGAATTAAGAATTTAATAGATACATATGAACTAACTCAAGAAGAAATTGCAAAAAAACTTGGAAAGGGTAGAAGTACAATAGCAAATTACATTAGAATTTTGAATCTTGATCCTAGAGTTATCGAATTAGCAAAACAAGGAAAATTAAGTGAAGGTCATTGTAGGGGATTATTAGCAATAACAGATCCTGAAAAACAATATCTTACTGCATTAGATATGGTTGAGAGAGGTTCTACAGTTAGAGAAATAGAACAAAGAAATAAAAAGTTAAATCAAAAAAAGGTATCACAAGAAGAATTGAAAAAAATGAATATTTTATATAAAGATATAGAAAACACTTTTCAAGGCTTTTTTGGAACAAAAGTTAAATTAACACCTGGAAAGAAAAAAGGAAAAATAGTTATAGAATATGCTTCAAATGATGAACTAGAAAGAATATTAAATTTAATGAAATAGAAG
>CAPNAQ010000217.1 GCA_948663505.1 uncultured Clostridia bacterium
ATTATTCTCTACAATTTTCTCATAACTACTTATTCCATAAGGTAACTTCTTCATCTCTTTACCTCCGTTTCTATTTTGTGCTTATATTTTATAATATTAAATATAAAAAAGCAAGAAATTTCTTGCTTCAAATTTAAGTTTTGATTATTATTTGTTACTATTCACAGCTAATACTAACACTTATACAAAATGGTTATACTACTATTATTTTTAAGAATGTGAATGTAATATTTTTATTTGTTTTTACAAACCTTAACTTTTACAATCCTTTTATCCTCATATTCTTCAACTTTATAAGTAACATCATCAGTTTCAACAATAGGTTTTTCTTCATCATTAGGAATTCTACCTAATTTATCTTGAAGATAACCAGATAAAGTATCATAATCTCCTTCAGGAATATCAACATTTAAAATCTTTTTAAGTTCATTTATTGTAACACTACCATCAATAATAAAAGTATTTTCATCTATTTTCTCGAATTCACTTTCAATGTCATCATATTCATCAAAAATGTCTCCAACTAACTCTTCTAAAATATCTTCCATTGTAACAAGCCCTGCTGTACCACCATATTCATCTAATATTATTGCCATTTGATTATTGTTTTTTTGTAATTCTTTAAATACTTCATTAATTGTTTTTGATTGTGCAACAAAATATGCTGGTTTTATTATTTCTTTTAGACTTATTTCTGATTCTTCTTTTACATATTTTAATAAATCTTTTAAGTATAGAATCCCTTTTATATCATCTACATTTCCCTCATATACTGGTATTCTACTATATTTATATTCATCTAGTTCTTCTATTACATCTTTTACTTTTGAATTTATTTCTAGTGCATATATCTCTGTTCTATGTGTCATTATTTCTAATACTGTTATATCATTAAATTCAAAAACATTATTTATTAATTCTTTCTCATCTTCTTGTATTGATCCTTTTTCTTCTCCTTCATCTATCATCATTTTTATTTCTTCTTCTGTTACTACTTCTTCATCATTTTCTGTTACTCCAAATACTTTTGATACTATGTTAGTTGATTTTGTTAATAATTTTACAAATGGTAATGTTATTTTATTTATTGCATTTATTACTCCTATTGTTTTATACGCTACTTTTTCATAATGCTTCATTGCTAGCCTTTTTGGTACTAATTCTCCAAATATTAATGTAAAATATGATAATATTATTGTTATTATTATTATTGATATGTTTTGCCATACTGCTAAACTTATATTTGGTATTAAGTTGTTTAATATTGGTGCAAGCTTACTTGCAAATAAATCTGATGCAAATGCACTTGATAAAAATCCTGCAAGAGTTATTCCTATTTGTATTGTTGCTAAAAAACCACTTGGATTGTCTAGCATTCTTTTTATTTGTTTTGCTTTTTTGTTTCCTTCTTTTGCTTGTTTTGATATTTTTGCATCATTTAAAGATATATAAGCTATTTCACTTGCTGCAAAATATGCATTTAATAAAATTAGTATTACTAAAACTAATATTTGAGATAACATATCTTTCCCTTTCATGTTTTTTTGCTTTTTATTATTTATATTTAGTTTGCGTAAATTTTATTATATTTAAACATGTTTTTTATTTTTATGTATTATAAAGTTTTTCGTATAAATTTTAATTAACAATAAATTATAAATA
>CAPNAQ010000218.1 GCA_948663505.1 uncultured Clostridia bacterium
TTAATAAAAAATATAAAAAGCAAGTAATTTTAAATAAAAAACGTGACAAAAAGGGACGCCCCCTTTGTCACATTTTTATTTTATAATGGTAGTGTTATATTAAAAGTAGTACCAGTATTTTCTTCTGATTCAAAAGTTATATTACCATTAAAATGGGCCTTTATAGTTGAATAAGACATGTATAAACCTAATCCTGTGCCATTTTTTCCTTTTGTAGTAATCATCTCTTTGAATAACTTTTGCTTTACCTTTTCTGGTAGTCCAGAACCATAATCTTTTATAGAAATTATTAAGTTATTTTCTTCTTGTTTTAAAATTAAATCTATAGTTTGTTCTGGTTTTCCATCATAAGCTTGTATTGAATTTGAGATCATGTTGTTTATAACTTGAACTAAACTATTAACATCTCCTCGTATTTTTGTATGTTCATTTGTTAACATTTTTACATTTAAATATGTAATTGCATTTTTTAGTTCATGTTTCATTAATATATTAACTCGTTTAACTAGTTCTTCTAAGTCAAATGTAACATTGTCTGTTTCTGATAATGTTACAGCTTGTCCTTTTACTGCAGTTATAATGTCTGACATATATTCTGTATAATTTTTAATTTTTTCTATCCATTTTGACATGTCATTAGCAATATCATGGTGATCTTGACTATTTACTTGTGGGTCATCTATTGATGAGTCATATTCTTTTACTAGATCTGAAAGTCCTTCTGCTGCTCCTGATATTGACATTATAGGTGTTTTTAAGTTGTGTGCTATTCCTCCTATTAATTGTCCGAGTGATGCTAAACGTTCACTTTCCATTAGTGTTTCTTGGTTTTCTTGTATTGTTTTCATATCTTCAATATGTTGTGTTATGTCTTTGAATAATATTAGTGTTCCTATAAATGATTTATCGTTGTTTAAACTACTTATTTCTATTCTGAAATGTTTTTTTAATGTTTCTATATGTTCTTCATATGATTGTGTTTTTATTGATTGTTTAACTATTGATAGTGATTGTTTTAATTGTCCTATATCTATTGATATATTTTTATTTTCTTGTAATAAATTGAATATGTCTATATTTCTAATATGTGATTCTTTTAAGTTAAACATACTTAATATTGTTTGGTTAAAGTCTGTTATTTTATTGTTTTCATTTATTACTAAATATCCATCAGACATTCTGTCTACTATTTTTTGTAAGGCTATTGGTGTAGTTGTTAAAAATTTAAATTTGAATATTGCTATTGCATAAAATAGTATTGCTATTGCGAAAGAAATTGGTGTAATATATATAGTCATAGGTATAATTTTTAATGTTCCAAGGATATTAATTATTAAAGGAAAAAGTGTTCCTAAAATAATTAATATGGATTGTTTAGAAAAAAATCCAGCATTTTTAATAGAAAATTTTATTAGGAAAAATATTCCTATAAATAATAATAAATAAGAATATGCAGAATGGACTGTAAAGTAAGGACCTGTAATCCATTCATTCATATTAACAGAATGTTTTATATAAAATAAGTGATGAAGATTGTTTGTCCATAATATTAATAAAGATAAAATAGGAATAAAGAATAATAATAAGTCAATTTTTCTGAATACTATTTTTGTTTTTG
>CAPNAQ010000219.1 GCA_948663505.1 uncultured Clostridia bacterium
TAATAATAAAAATATAGAAAAACAAATTAAAGAATATGGACTAGATAAAGTCTGTATGAATAAAAAAATTATTGAAGAAAATCCACCTGTTTTTAATCTTGAACTTAAGGAAACAAAAAGATATGATCAAAAGGATAGTTTAAGATGTTGGGCATTTTCTGGAATTAATGTAATAAAACGTAATATGGCAGATAACTTAAATATGGATATTATGGATTTTGAATTGTCTGATAATTTTATTGCATTTTTTCATAGATTAGAAAAAGCAAATACTACTTATGAGAAAATTCTTACAAGTAAAACTACTGATTTAAATAAAATTGTTAAGAAAAATATTTTAAAAAATCCAGTTGAAGAAGTAGGAAATTGGCAAACTTTTGTTAGTATTGTTAAAAAATATGGACTTGTACCAATGACTGTTATGCCTATTACTATTGAAGGAGAAAGTGCTACTAAAGTAACAAATTTATTTTCAGAAACTGTTAGAAATAATGCAATTAGTTTATTAAAGTTTAAAAAACAAAATAAAAGTATAAAAGAATTACGAAAAATAAAATTAGGAATATTGGCAGATAATTATGAATTTTTATCAAAAGTTTATGGCGAACCAGTAAAAACATTTGACTATAATTATACAGATAAGAATGGAAATAATGTTAGTTTAAAAAATATAACCCCAAACCAATTTACAGAACAATTTTTAAGCATTGATATTGACAATTTCATATTTATTTCAAATGTTCCTAAAAAGAATAGAAAATATGGAGAAAAATTAAAAAATCCAACATCAATTAATATTAATAAAATGAAATATGTAGAGTTTTTACATCTTTCAATTAAAGAATTAAAAGATTTATCTATTAAGCAATTAAAAGATCATATACCTGTTATGGTAGGAATTTATATTAGAAAGTTTTCAGATAAAAAGTCTGGTGTTTTAGATACAAGACTATATGATTATGAAAATTTAGTAAAATATAGAAGTCTCAATAAAGAAGATGGAATGTTAGTTGGAGATATTGAACTTCATCATTGGATGACCATTACAGGAGTACAAATTGAAGAAGGAGTTTCACAAAGATGGAAAGTTGAAGATAGCTATGGTGCTAAAGAAAAGATAAATGGCTATTATGAATGATAACTATTTTGATAAATATGTATTTACTGTTATTATTAACAAAAAATACTTATCTAAAAAACAATTAAAATCATATAATCAAAAAGGGATTATTGAAGAAAGTTAATATTTTTACATAATATAATAAAAAAATACCTATTTAAATTTTACTTTAAAATAGGTAAATTTGGTGGGCAATCTGGGATTCGAACCCAGGACCTTTCGATTAAGAGTCGACTGCTCTAGCCAACTGAGCTAATCACCCATATTGAAATTACTGCTTTTCATTAAATAGTGCCTATAGACAAACTGGTGCGAAAGTGATGCATCTCCATTTTCTAATAGTTTTATTATAACTTCCAAACTCTTAGAGTCAAAAGAGATTTGCTATATTTTCATTTGGTAGGTGCTTACTGATTAAGAGTCAGCTGCTCTACCAACTGAGCTAATGGCCCATCTGTGTATTCAAAACTTTTTTAATTATAGTACCTTTTTACAC
>CAPNAQ010000220.1 GCA_948663505.1 uncultured Clostridia bacterium
CTGCCTGTCGCCGTCGGAAAGCATGTTGCCCTGCATGTCATAGGTATACAGGCGCCGGACGCTTTCCTGCGTTCCGTCGTTTCTAAAACCTTTTATGTCATGTTCCCATTTCCACCAAGAAAATACCGCTCACATCCGCCATCGGAATAATAGTCAAAACTTTTGATAATGATCCTTTTCCCATCAGGCTTCTGTACAAGTAGCAGAAATAATAAGCAAAGTTAAAACCTTTTTATAGGGCATTTATAATCTTAGTCATTTTACACTACTAAAAAATTAACTTAGTATTTCTTTTTTTCAATTTTATGTATAAATTCTGTAAATGTATTAGCAATTTTATACATAAAATTACTTTCATTTGATTTTGGTAACATAAGGGTATCATCCCAAAAATATACACCTTCTTTTTTTTGTCTTATCAACAAAATAAATCCTCCCCCTTCTGGTAATCCAATAGGCAATATGAATTTTTTAGGTATCTCATCTTCATATATTTTTATCCAATGCTCTATATTTAATGATTCTTTTATTGTATTTCCCACTCCAAAAAGTAATTTTAACATTAGTATCTCATCACTCCCCTCAATGCTAAACCCATTTTCATATTCCACTGGCTTTCCGCCATTACATAACATTAAAAACTCTCGATAATCATCAGGTAAAATAAAACCTGTTTCCTTCTCAAGTTTATTAATCTCATCTATAGTAGCTTTACCGAATCCATTTATCTCCATATTTAATCTCCTTTCACTTCTAAAACACCCCTGTGATAAACATATATTTGACATAACAGACTTTTACTTTCTGAAATTCTGTTTATCTTGCAAACACAAAGCAACAACTTTTTTATGTGAATGTGTGCATCAATTTATACTTGGGGCAGATTTTTCTGCCCCTTAGTATATCTTCAACATAATCTAAAAATAGCTATATCTATTGAGACAACCAACTTGTTAGTAATGATATTCCTCCTCTATGCGTAAATAATTTATGCAATTCAGTATTAACTGACTGAAGTGTACGTCCATCATGACTATGATGCCAAGTATTCTCATCTGCTATAATTTTTCCTCGTCTTCTTGCTTCCGCAAAATCATAATTACGATCCACAAAACCACCTAAGTCTACATAATCATCCACAAGACCAGCTCCTAAGAAATCAGCAAATCCATTAATATACCTTACAGAATTTCCATTTCGGTCATGGTAGGTCCATACATTATTTTCGTCAATAGAAATTGTACCTCCTAATTTATACCATTTTTCTATATTTCTTGAATTTTTAGGCTTATTTTCTCTCATACTTCGAGTAATATCTGAAGCATTATCATATCTTGTTCCAAAGTTAACATATTCTTCATTAATTTTTTTAATTACTTCATTTAAATTACCATTGCACTCCTGTTTTAAATTCTCATAAACTTCGGTAGCATTTTGGATTCCAGCCTCCTCAAGTTTACTCATTGCAGTCTGTTTCCATGGACAACTTCCTTCATGCCCACTCGGGTCAACATACCCAACCGGATTATTATGGCAGTAGGTATAGAGGTTGAGTCCGTCCCCATAATAGGTGTCTTCCTGTATGAAGCGTCCTATTACTGGGTTAT
>CAPNAQ010000221.1:0-836 GCA_948663505.1 uncultured Clostridia bacterium
CATTTTTTAGACCTATTTTTAAATTTATTTTTTCATTTTCTATTTTTTCATTTTCATTTAATAATTTAATTTCTCTTAAAAAATTGCCTTGATTTTCTAAATTAATAATTTCATCATTTAATATATTTTCCTGTTCTTCAAATTCATATTTAAATTGTTTATATTTTTCTAATATGTCTTTTTGTTCTTTCAACTCTTTTAAATTATTGCTAATTATATTAATTGGCTTTTCTCTAGATCTTTCTGTTCCTACTTCCTCCAACTGTCTTCTATTTATTCTATCAATAACTCTTTTAAATGAAGTACTATCATCTCCAGTCTGGGCTAAATTAGCAATTTTCTGGATTAATATATTCTGTGTTTGATTTTCTAATTTTACTTCATTTTGATTTATTGCTAAAGTTGCTAAAAATAATTCCTCATCTATCTTTGTTTGTTCATAAAAAAATTCATTTCCTTTATTTTTATCTATATTAAATTCTTTAGAAATTTCTTCCATATTTTCGTTAAATATTTTTGGATTCTTTTTATTAAAATCTCTATAAATTTCATATTTATTTTTATTATCTAATTCATATTCAATTTTTCCTGAAAATTCTTCACTATTCCATGGTTTATATTTTTCATAATCAGATATTTCTTTTCCTTTTTTATTTTTAGAAATTCCATAAAAAGAATTAATTAAAAAATTAATTAATGTTGATTTTCCCATTTCATTTTTTCCATATATTATATTTATTCCATTTTTTAAATTAATTTCTTTTTCTTTTAATTTTCCATATGCATTTATTTTTATTTTATTTATTTTCAAATATTTCACCTCTTAAATTTAAGTT
>CAPNAQ010000221.1:874-1603 GCA_948663505.1 uncultured Clostridia bacterium
CAACCCAATCTCTATAGCCTTTTCAATTATTTGTTTTTTATCATCTGTTAAATCTTGTTGATTTAATTTTTCTAACATCTCTTTAGCAAATAATCCCTTTAATGTGTTTGCATTTGATATTTTTAATAAATCATAATTTAATTTTGTTTTATCTTTTATTTTTATAACTTCATTATTAGTAATTAATTTATTTAATTCATATTTATTAATTTCAAAATTTCTTTTTCCAACTAGAATTATTTCAATTAAATTGTTTTCTTCAAATTTTAAATCATTAATATTTTCTATCAAATCTTCTTTTGATAAAATATTTGTAATATCAAATTCATGTAATTTAAAATTAATTTCACTTAATGGAATGAACTCTAATTTTAAATTCTGCTTTTCAATTTCTCCAACAATCATTCCATGTTCACCTAATTCATCAAACCCCAATGAAATAGTCGAACCTGGATATACTATATTTTGATTTTCTTCATTATTATAATCAATTTTATGAATATGTCCTAATGCTACATAATCAAATTCCTTTTCTTTTAATTGTTTTTTTGATACAGGATTATATTCTTTATCTTCTAAAAAACCACTATCTAAAGATGCATGCATAATTAAAATATTAATTTTATTTTTATCTTCTATATTAATTTTATCAATTATATCTTCCTTAAAATAAAAATCATTAAAACTAAAGCCATAAATATCTGCTTCATCTAATTCTATTTTTTCTAC
>CAPNAQ010000222.1 GCA_948663505.1 uncultured Clostridia bacterium
TTATTTTATAATGAGCGAAGCGTAAAAGCTCCAAAGACAGAGATTTGCATTATCATGAACGGAGTGAAGCGGAGAAAAGGGGTAGTATTATGAAAAAATTTTTATCAAATTACAAATCAACAATTATATTATTAGTTGCAATAATTGTTGGTAGTATCATTGGAATTATATTCAAAGAAAAAGCAACTATATTAAGTCCTTTAGGAGATTTATTCTTAAATCTATTATTAGTAATCATTGTTCCACTAATATTTTTAAACATCACAACAGCAATATCAAAAATGAAACAGCCAAAAAGATTAGGAAAAATAATATTATCAATACTGGGAGTATTTATAATAACATCAATTATAGCAGTACTAATAGGATTTGCTAGTACATATTTTGTAAAACTTGTAAATACTGAAGACGGCGAAAAAATAAAGGGAACACTAGAAGAATTTGTTGATGAAGATGTATCAGAAGAAGAAATTACAATTGCAGATAGAACTGTAAATCTACTTACAGTTAATGATTTTACGAAATTACTTTCCAAAGACAATGTAATAGCACTTTTAATCTTTTCAGTAATGATTGGAATTGCAATTAATATGTCAAAAGAAAAAGGTGAGCCATTTAGGAAAGTTTTAGAATCTGCAAATTATGTGATGGGAAATGTAGTAAAAATTATAATGTATTATGCACCAATAGGATTAGGATGTTATATGGCATCATTTATAGGAAGTTTTGGAAGTTCAATAGCAATAGGATATTTAAAAACATTTATAATATATTTAGTTGTATCATTATTATTTTACTTTGTTGTTTATACAATTTATGCATTTATTGCTGGAGGAAAAAGAGGAGTAACATCATTTTGGAAAAATGTAATTCCTGCAACACTTACAGCACTTCGGAACATGTTCAAGTGCTGCTTGTATACCTGTAAATATTGAAGCAACTAAAAAAATGGGAGTATCAAGTGACATTGCTGAAACAACAATACCATTAGGAACAAGTTTTCATAAAGATGGATCTATAATAGGATCAGTATTTAAAATAATGTTTTTAGTTGGCTTATTTGGAACAAGTTTAGCAACAACAGGAGAAGTTATGGGAGTGCTTGGAGTAGCATTACTTGCAAATTTATTAATAACAGCTGTACCAATTGGTGGTGGAACAATTTCAGAGATGTTAATAATAACAATGATGGGTTATCCAGTTGCAACTTTACCAATATTAACAATTATTGCAACAATAATTGATGCCCCTGCAACTGTTTTAAATGTTGTTGGAGATGATGTTTCTTCAATGATGATTGCTAGAATTGTTGATGGTAAAGAATGGAATAATGGAATTTAAATAAAAAAGAAATGATTAAAAATTTTATAACTTTTTATATAAAATAGGAAAAGCCCATGTTAAGGGCTTTTCTTTGTATACTTGTGTTTGCGTACTAAGCATACAATTTCTACTCCTATAAGGAATAGAACAATTAATAGTAATATAATTATATTTATTGTCATAAAGTATCCTCCTTGGATGTGTAATAATTATATATATTATAA
>CAPNAQ010000223.1 GCA_948663505.1 uncultured Clostridia bacterium
TCTCTAATTAGATTATCTTCTGCCCCCATATCAAACCTTTTACAAATCCACTGTATAAATTTATCAATAGTTTCATAGAATTTATCTATTATTTTATTTAATTTGCTATTTTCTTTTTCTAATCCTTTAATTTTACTTTTATATTTCCATTCTATATCAAATTCTTTTTGCTTGTATTCAGCCTTAATTTGTTCCACTTCATTGTGTAAATTTGCATTATCACTTATTATTTTATCTCGCTCTTTTTGGTATTTCTCAGCCTTTTCAAACATTTTTGATTTTCTTAATAAGTCTTGTTGCAATATCAATTTATCTTGATATAATTCATTTATTAAGTCATCTTTAGGCTTTATAAACTCTTCAAGTATTTTTTCATCTCTCTTTTTTGATAATCTATTTATATTAATATCACTAATTTCTGGAACATTTGGCAATTCTAATTTTATATTCTTTAAAGTTTCTTTTGTTTGTTCATAATTTGTTATATTTTTATATTCTTTCAATGTATAATGAACTCTATCTGTTTCTTCTTTTGGTAATCCTCTTTGCAAGTCAAATCCATTTGACACCATATATTCAAAAAAAGCATTTTGTAGTTGTCTATAACTATCTTTTGCTTTCCAAAATTCACTACAAGCCAATTTATCAATAGGATTTCCTTTTTTATCTACTGTGTTAACAACAGGCAAAAAAAGTAAGTGCATATGAGGAGATTTCTCATCATAATGCACTTTTGCAGATAAAATATACTTTTCGCCTAAATCTTTATATTCACATACAAATTTATATGCAGTAGCAAAATATCTTTTTGTTTCTTCTTTACCTATTCTTTTGAAGAAGTCATTATCTGATGTAATCATATATTCACAAGCTACATTGCTTACTGTTTTTATTTGTCCTTTTAAATCATATTTCTTTAAAATTTTATCAAATTCTTTCACATAATTAAATTCTGGATCTTTTAATGAATAGTTTAGATGTGATTTTGTCCTATCTATATCCTTATTTGAATAATGTTTGTTCTTTCTTTCATCATGGCGATATACTGCCATCAAGTTATCTCTTTTGTATTTTGCATTTCTTATTATTGCATAACTCATATTTAACCTCCTCGCTCGTGTATATTCACACGAATAAAATTTCTTCTTTGAACTTGCTCAAAGGCACTTTTCTAAAATGTGCAGTAAACACACTACAACACTTTTTTAACGCTATCTCTAAAAAGTGTTAGTGTGGCAGGGAAAAATTTATTTTTCCCCACACCCCTTTGCCTAAAAAATATCTACATATTTTTTAGGTTTTAGTTAAAATTGCTATTCGCAACTTTAACTAAAAAATCAGCTACAAAAGTAGTTTATCTACTCTAGTAGCTGATTTTCTATATGCAAATGCCATAGCTTATACTAGCATATCTGCATTTGCATATAGTTTAGTAAAGTCATAGTCAGTATAATCTCGTTCTTCAAAGTTAGCTCTTGACTTTTTATAATTTTGTTTTGTGCTATTACATTTATTTATATTTTTATT
>CAPNAQ010000224.1 GCA_948663505.1 uncultured Clostridia bacterium
TATACAACCTAAAAATATTCCTATAAACATATAAAATCTTATTTCACCATTACTAAATGTAAATATTGAATATAATAATATAATTCCTGTTAATATCCAAAACAATATATCTTCAACATATGTAAATATATCATTTGTTTTGAAACTCTTTCGTAGTATTCTAAATGTATCAAATAATATTCCAATTATAACTCCATTTATTGTAAATATTAAGAATAAATATGCCTGATTAATTGCCATTACAGTTCCCCCATTATTTGAATATTTTACTTATTAAATTTCCACTTTTATTTTTCTCTAATTCTTTATCACTATATGCTAAATAAGATATATCACCTTCTATTATTACTTCAGATGTATCTATACTTAATTTATTAATTCTTATATTTTCTCCTTTTACAGTTAATAATCCAAGTTCTGTCTCAACCATAACAACTTGATCGTCAAAACTTAATACATCATTAACACCTGATATACTTAGCTTTCCCCTATTTTCTAATATTAGATTTTGTATTACACCTGTATTTATGTTTTTTCTTTCATCAATTGTCATCTTAATCATCCTCCTTGATATTTATATATATATTCAGGGTTTGTCTATTTTAGAACTTTTTATATAAATAAAGTGTGACAAAAAGGGACGCCCCTCTTGTCACAAACATTAAATTATAGTATTATGAAACTTTTGTAATATACTATCTGAAATTAAATTTTTAAATGTTATAGAAATTTTAGAATCAGAGACATTAAATTCTAGCATTTCCAACTTATTTTCTTCTATAATATCAATTACTTTTCTTATGAAATTTATATTTCTGATAATTCCATTTCCTACAATTGATACTCTAGTAACATCTTTTTTTACTACACTTTTAATTGTATTTTCTTCAATAATATCTGTTATAATTGTACCTGCTTTGTTGTTAAAAGTAGATTTAGTTATAATTGGTATTTTAAATTTTTCACCTATTTCTGCACATCTATTATGAAGGACTTTTGCTCCTTCACTTGAAATCTCAATCATTTCATTATATGATATGGCTGGTATTTTTTTTGCTTCTTTTATTTTATTTGGATCTGCTGTATATACGCCATCTACATCAGAAAAAATATAGCATTCTTTTGCTTTTAATGCTGCTGCTATTGCAATTGCACTTGTATCTGATCCTCCTCTTCCTAATGTAGTTATGTCTAAATTTTCATTGTATCCTTGAAAGCCAGCTATTATTACAATCTTTCTATTATTTACTTCTTTTAGAATTCTAGATATATCTATGTTTTTTATTATTGCATTCTGGTTTGTATTATTGGTAAGTATTCCTGCTTGCCATCCTGTTAATGATATAGATTTATATCCCATTTCATTTAATAATATACTTAATTTTGCTATAGAAATTTGTTCCCCTGTACTTAAAAGCATATCCATTTCTCTATCTTCTGTATTTTTTGAAAGTTCTTGTGCTTCAGCTATTAGTTTATCAGTTGTTTTTCCTTGTGCTGAAAGAATAGCTACAATATTATTA
>CAPNAQ010000225.1 GCA_948663505.1 uncultured Clostridia bacterium
TTATATAAATTTTATTTTATAAATTCTTTTCCTCCCATGTATGGTCTTAGAACTTCAGGAATAATAACACTTCCATCAGGTCTATAATTATTTTCTATTATAGAAATTATCATACGAGGAGGTGCAACAACAGTATTATTTAAGGTATGAGCAAAATAATTACCATTTTCACCTTTAATTCTAATACCTAAACGTCTTGCTTGTGCATCAGTTAGATTAGAACAACTTCCAACCTCAAAATATTTCTTTTGTCTAGGAGACCATGCTTCAACATCACAAGATTTTGCTTTTAAATCAGCTAAATCCCCTGAACAACATTCTAAAGTTCTAACAGGAATATTCATGCTTCTAAAAAATTCAACTGTATAAGACCACATTTTGTCATACCATTCCCATGATTCTTCAGGTTCACAAACTACTATCATTTCCTGTTTTTCAAATTGATGTATTCTATAAACTCCACGTTCTTCAATACCATGTGCTCCTTTTTCTTTTCTAAAACAAGGAGAATAAGAAGTCATAGTATATGGCATATTATCTTTTTTCAATATTTGATCTTTAAATTTTCCAATCATAGAATGCTCACTTGTACCAATTAAATATAAATCTTCTCCTTCAATTTTATACATCATGGCATCCATTTCTTCAAAGCTCATAACGCCTGTAACAACATCAGAACGAATCATATAAGGTGGAATACAATATGTAAATCCTTTATTAATCATAAAGTCTCTAGCATATGTTAAAACAGCTGAATGGAGTCTTGCGATATCTCCTATTAAATAATAAAATCCATTTCCAGCTACACGCCTTGCACTATCCAAGTCAAGTCCACCAAGTGATTCCATAATTTCTCCATGATATGGAATTTCATAGTCAGGAACAATTGGCTCACCAAATTTTTGAATTTCTACATTTTCACTGTCATCTTTTCCTATAGGTACAGATTCATGCATAATATTAGGAATTTTCATCATTTTCTCTTTTATTTCATCTGTATATTTAGTTTCAAGTTTTTCATTTTCTTCTAATTTGTTGTTTATTATTTGAACTTTTTCTTTAATAGTTTCAGATTCTTCTTTTTTTCCTTGTTTCATAAGTGTACCTATTTGAGCACTTAGAGTTTTTCTTTCTGCTCTTAAATTGTCTCCATTTAGTTTAACTTCTCTGTTTTTTTTGTCTAATTCAATTACTTCATCTACTAATTGTATTTTTTTGTCTTGAAATTTCCTTTTTATATTTTCTTTAACAATTTCAGGATTTTCTTTTAAAAATTTTATATCTATCATTTTTATATCATTCCTTTCACTTCGCTTCGCTCCGTTCATCGTCATCTAAACAATGTTTACAGAATTTACTTCATA
>CAPNAQ010000226.1 GCA_948663505.1 uncultured Clostridia bacterium
ATTTGTGTACAATATATTTTATATAATAGAAAGTCAGTATGACTTTCCTATTATATAAATAATTTTTAGTAACAATGAACGGAGCGAATTAAAGTGAAAAATAAAATGTTTAAACATATTCCAAATATACTAACTATTCTTAGGTTTATATTTATACCAATAATCATATATTTTATATTTACAGGAAATTATATATTAGGATTCATATTTTTTACAATTTCAGGTATAACAGACATTTTAGATGGCTATATAGCTAGAAAATATAATCTAATTTCTAATTTTGGTAAATTAATGGATCCTTTAGCAGATAAATTAACGCAGATTTCAGTACTTGCTTCTTTAGTATTTGTTAATATTATCCCTGTTTGGATTTTAGCAATTGTAATTTTAAAAGAACTTATTATGGTTATTGGTGCTTCATTTCTTTATGGTAAAGATGTTGTAGTTTATAGTAAATGGTATGGAAAATTAGCTACTGTTTTATTTTATTTAGCAATTGTTATTTCTCTATTTACAAAACAGTTTGAGGTTACTGAATTTTGGGTTGATTTTAGTATGATAATTTATTGTATTGCTGTAATTTCAACTGTGTTTTCTCTTATAATGTATATAAAATACTTATATAAAGATGGCTTTATTGATAAAAATGATTTGAATAAAGAAACTCAAAAAAAATAATGTCCAAAGGAGATGTTTCTCTTTGGACATTATTCATAATCTTCTATTATCTGATTTAGTTGTTCCTTTCCATTAACTCTAATACCTTTTTCAATTTCAGCTTTATCTGTATCTGTTAAATAATCAATAGAAATATCAGTATTATCATATAATTCTTCTTCATTATTCTCATTTATTCTATAAATAGAAATTTTACCTTCATTGTTTCTTATAACAAAATGTTGACCACACTCATTGTTATACTCTCTATATAAAATAATATTTAAACTCGAATATTTTTCTATTTTCCAACCTGCATATTGATTTTTTAAATCTTCTTCTGTCTTATTTACTAAATTTTTTGGAACATCAATATATTCATTTATTGTATGATTACATCCTTCATAATATTTTTTTAATGTTACTAAACAATTTGGTGAAATCTTCTCCTTTTCTGAATTCGTTTCTATTATTTGTGTTATATCTATTTCATTTACATTTTCCCATTCCTCTACACAATCATCAGTCACCTTTTCTGATATTTCATTTATTTCATTTTCTACTATATTATTTTCCTTCTTATTATCTTTATTAAATATAATAAATCCCAGTATTATTCCAATTACAATTATTGCAATTATTATAATAATCCAACTTTTT
>CAPNAQ010000227.1 GCA_948663505.1 uncultured Clostridia bacterium
TAGACTTAACAGGGAGAGAGATACAATATGCATTAAAGAATCATTTAATAAGAAAGAAATATGAATTATGTTATTTGTATAAAGAATAGGAGGAACAAAAGAGATGGAATATATAAAAGAAGATGTTGAAAGAATGTTAAAAGAGCATAAAGAAAATGAAGCGAAACTTACAGAGATAGAGTTAAAGATAGATGAATATCAACAAAGGTTAGATTATGCAGGAACAGTATATGAAGATACTGAAAAAGAAATCATTGAAAATATGCAAATAGCAGGACAAGCATATGATAGTATATATAGTAATGCAAAGGGAATATCAGATAAAGTATCAAATACAGTAATGAATTATCAAAAAGAACTAAGACATATAAATAAAGAAGATAGAGAATATTTAATAAAAAAGATAAAAGAATTAGAAAATAAAAAAGAAGAATTAAACAAGAAAGTAGTTCGAGTAAAAAATATAATAAATCCACTATCACAAGAAGAAAAATTTGTAATAGAAACATATTATATGAATAAATCAAAATGGGATTATGTAGAAAAAGTATATTTTAATGAATTTGAAAAATATAAAAGTATAAAACAATTACAAACATATAGAGATAATGCAATAAAAAGAATGTTAAAAATAATAAATGCAGGATTATAAAAGGGCTAAAAACTTCGCTAAAATTTCGCAAAAACTTCCTTTTAATTTCGTTTTGAATGTACTATAATTATAATAGATAAATTGTTAATATTATTAAGTCGCAGACAGAAATGTCTCATTAGTCCAAGCGACAATAATTGTGGTCTTCCAATAAATTTTGTAGAGTAATGTTAACACATAGACTTTAACAAATAGTAAGAACTTATCAAAGAGATAGGTTCTTTTATTATGAAAAAATAGGAGAAAAAAATGACAGATGAAGAAAGATATGAAAAGTACATAAAAGAACATTGTAAAGAATGTAAAAACAGAACAGGAGACTTATGTGACATAAGGATATTTATATTAAACAATGTAGTCTGTACAAAGTGTAGGTATTATGAAAGAGAAGATAGATTATAACAAATGTATGAAAAAGAAGTGTCAAGAATGCAAAAATTATGATAAATGTTTTGGATATAAAAAGAAGGTGGAAAAGCAAAATGGCAAATGAAAAAAATTTAGTACCATTTCGAAGCGAGAACGAAGCGAGAGAAAAAGGGAAAAAAGGTGGAATAAAATCAGGAAAATCAAGAAGAGAAAAAAGACTATTAAAAGACCTTTTAGAAGAAGCGTTATTAATAAAAACAGATACAGGAAATAAGTATATAGATA
>CAPNAQ010000228.1 GCA_948663505.1 uncultured Clostridia bacterium
AAAACAATAAAAAAATATTTTCAAAAAAAACTAAAAAATATTTTAAAAATGTGTTGACAAGTAAAAAGTGATGTAGTATAATACAAAACGTTCCGTTAGAAAAAGGAACAAAAAAGTACATTGAAAAGTAAACAGTAAATCCTTTAGAGATAAACCGAAGCGGTATAACTTTTAAACCTAAAAGTTTGTACCGAACAAGTAAAAAATAAAAAATTAAAATTAAGAGCTTGAAAAAACTTTTAAAAAAATAAAAATTATTTAACAAAATAATTTGAAATTTAAATAGAGAGTTTGATCCTGGCTCAGGATAAACGCTGGCGGCGCACATAAGACATGCAAGTCGAACGGACTTAACCATTAGTTTACTAGTGGAGCGGTTAGTGGCGGACTGGTGAGTAACACGTAAGCAACCTGCCTATCAGAGGGGAACAACAGTTAGAAATGACTGCTAATACCGCATATGCCTAAGTATCACATGATACAATAGGGAAAGGAGAAATCCGCTGATAGATGGGCTTGCGTCTGATTAGATAGTTGGTAGGGTAACGGCCTACCAAGTCAACGATCAGTAGCCGAACTGAGAGGTTGAACGGCCACATTGGGACTGAGATACGGCCCAGACTCCTACGGGAGGCAGCAGTCGGGAATATTGCGCAATGGAGGAAACTCTGACGCAGTGACGCCGCGTGCAGGAAGAAGGTTTTCGGATTGTAAACTGCTTTAGACAGGGAAGAAAAAAGACAGTACCTGTAGAATAAGCTCCGGCTAACTACGTGCCAGCAGCCGCGGTAATACGTAGGGAGCAAGCGTTATCCGGATTTATTGGGTGTAAAGGGTGCGTAGACGGGAAAACAAGTTAGTTGTGAAATCCCTCGGCTTAACTGAGGAACTGCAACTAAAACTATTTTTCTTGAGTGCTGGAGAGGAAAGTGGAATTCTTAGTGTAGCGGTGAAATGCGTAGATATTAGGAGGAACACCAGTGGCGAAGGCGACTTTCTGGACAGTAACTGACGTTGAGGCACGAAAGTGTGGGGAGCAAACAGGATTAGATACCCTGGTAGTCCACACTGTAAACGATGGATACTAGGTGTAGGATGTGATAAACGTTCTGTGCCGTCGCAAACGCAGTAAGTATCCCACCTGG
>CAPNAQ010000229.1 GCA_948663505.1 uncultured Clostridia bacterium
ATAATTTTCTTTCATTATTGGTAATAACTTTTCTATTTTCTCTTCTTCTATTTCTTGTTCTTTAATTAATTTTATTAGTTCATCTTTTGTAAATCCCATCATTTCATTAAATGTTCTATCTCTTGTCTTATCTGAACTTATGTTAAATCCTGATGTTAAGCTGTCTAATGTTATTGGGGCTACTCCTGTTATGAATATTCTATCAACAACACTTTCAGTTCCTTTTTTTAGCACTTCATACCATTTTCTTACTTTTCCATTTTTTGATACTAAACTTTTAAATTGATTTGTGTTGAATCCTAACAGTTCATTTGCGAAGTGATCATATTCATCTATTATTACATATATTTTTTCTCGTTCTTTTTGTAATTGAAATGCTGTAAATAAACTATTTAATATTTCTTCTGCTTCTTGTTGTTCATTTATATAAAACTCTATATTATATTTTCCTATGAAGCTTTTTATGGATTCTATTGTGCTATTTTTAAATCCTCTCATGGTTGTTTCTTCATTTTCTGTGTTTATTCCTGAAAAGTTGAATCTTAATATATGATAACTATTTCTTAATTGTGTTGGATTTTTTCCTATATATGTTTCTCCATATAGTGCTTCAAATCTCTCTTTTTTATGTATGTCATAATAGTTTTCTATTACACTTGTAAATAATGTTTTTC
>CAPNAQ010000230.1 GCA_948663505.1 uncultured Clostridia bacterium
GCTTTCATCTATTTTTAAGTCTGTTTCTTTATTTACTATTTTTAAAAAATACTCTGAATATATTTCTTTCATTACTTTATTTGGTACTTTTAATTCTGGTTTTCCTAATCTTTCATATGCTATTGTTAAGTATCCTAAATAATATAACATTGAGATTAATTCTTTTTCTCCAAATTCCATTGCTGGATTGAATTTTTCTGTTATCTCACTTACTATTCCTTCTCCTGATATTGTTTTTTCTATTATTTCTACTCTTTTCTCTCCTTGGCATAGTTCTAACATTTTTCCTATTTTTGAGTAATCACTTGCTATATTCATATCTATTAATTGATTTGGCACTTTATTAAATGCTGTATATTTATTTAAAAAGTATAAGCACATATTTGAATTATATATTTTTTCTTGCCCCTCTATGCTAAAATTGTATCCATCATAATTTTCTTTCATTATTGGCAATATTTCTTCTATCTTTTCTTTTTCTATTTCTTGCTTTTGCATTAACTCTATTAATTCTTCTTTTGTGAATCCCATCATTTCATTAAATCTTGCATCTCTTGTTATATCTGATCCTATATTAAATCCTGATGTTAAACTATCTAATGTAATTGGTGCTACTCCTGTTATGAATA